>CAZVDJ010000747.1:0-2605 GCA_964626245.1 uncultured Gemmatimonadaceae bacterium | reverse complement strand
ACCTGCGCGTAGTCGCGCACCCGGCGCAGCAGCCGGTTGGCGATGCGCGGCGTTCCGCGCGAGCGGCGTGCGATCTCCTCGCTCCCGGGCTCGTCGATGGCCACCCGCAGCACGTCTGCCGTGCGGCAGACGATGTGGCGCAGGTCCTCCGGCGGGTAATAGTTGAGCCGCTGCACGATCCCGAAGCGCGCGCGCATGGGCGGGGTGAGCATCCCCTGCCGCGTGGTCGCGCCAATGAGCGTGAATCGCTCGATCGGCATCGTGATCGTCTGCGCCTTGGGCCCCTCCGACAACCGGATGTCGATCCGATAGTCTTCCATGGCCGGATAGAGGAACTCCTCGATCACCGGACGCAGCCGGTGAATCTCGTCAATGAAGAGGATGTCCCCCTCGCGCAGGTTCGTGAGCGTCCCCACCAGGTCACCCGGCTTTTCCAGCGCCGGACCGGACGTGGTGCGGATGTTCACCCCCAACTCGCGCGCGATGAGCTCGGCGAGCGTCGTCTTTCCCAGCCCCGGCGGCCCGAAGAAGAGCGTGTGATCGAGCGGCTCACGCCGGGCCAGCGCCGCGTCGATGGAGATGCGGAGGCTCTCCTTCACCTTGTCCTGTCCGATGAACTCGGCAAGCCGTTGCGGCCGGAGCGACAGCTCGACTGGTCCCTCCTCGGGGAGTTCGTCCGGCGTGGTGATCTCGCGGGGCAAGTCGGGAGACGGGAGACGGGAGAAGGGAGACGGGAGGATCGACTGCGGCGGGAAGAATATAGCCCGAAAAAAGGCCGAATTCGAAGATGAGAATTTGGTGACCTTGCCCGACCGCGTGCGTCGTGAGGGGGTGAGCATTCCCCTTACACTCGTGCTCGCCATCGGGCTCGTTGCGCTGGTTGCGGCCGTCGGCTGGTGGATCGCCCACCCCCCGGGTGGCGGCGCCGGGGTCGAAGCGCTGCGTCGCAGCGAGGCGCACTTTCGCGCGCTGGTGCAGGAATCGGCCGACGTCACCCTGATCGTTACGCGTGACGGCACGATTCGCTCGGCGTCGGCTGCGGCGCGCGCGCTCCTCGGCCGCGCGCCGGCGGCGCTCGCCGGAGGGTCGTTCTTCTCGCTCCTTCACCCCGACGAGGTGGAAGAGGCGACGCGCCTGCTCGCGTCGCCAGGACGGGTGATCGTCGAGTGGCGCGTGCGCGGGCGAAGTGGTGGATGGATCTGGACGGAGCACGCCGTCAGCGACATGACGCAGGAGCCGTCGATCGACGGCATCGTCGTGGCGGTGCGCGACATCTCGCAGCGGCGCTCGGCGGAGTCGCAACTCACCCACCAGGCCTTTCACGATCCGCTCACGCGGCTGGCCAATCGCACGCTCTTCCTGAACCGGGTGGCGCACGCCGTGGCGCGCGCACCCCGCCGACAGCGTCCGTCGGCCGTCCTCTTTCTCGACCTGGACGACTTCAAGAAGGTGAACGACTCGCTGGGACATCAGGTGGGCGACCAGCTCCTGGTCTCCTGCGCGGGCCGTCTGTCCACCTGCGTACGCCCCGGCGACACCATCGCGCGCATGGGGGGCGACGAGTTCGCGGTGCTGCTGGAGGAGCTGGAGGACATGGGGCACGCCGGACAAATCGCCGAGCGCATCTCGACGGCGTTGCGCACCCCCTTTCACATCGGCGGGCGCGAGGTCTTTGCCGGCGTGAGCATCGGCATTGCGCCGGTGAACGCCGACGACTCACCCGACGAGGTGCTGCGCAACGCCGACCTGGCCATGTACCACGCCAAGGGGCGCGACAAGGGGCGCTGGGCCACCTTCGCCCCGTCCATGCACCAGGAGCTGGTGGAGCGACTGGAGCTCGAAGCCGACCTGCGCTCGGCCATGGACGAAGGGGCGCTCCGGGTGGAGTACCAGCCGATCGTCGCCCTCGACTCGCTGGTCATCGTCGCGGCGGAGGCGCTGGTGCGATGGCACCATCCGGGGCGAGGCGACGTGCTGCCGTCGCGATTCGTCTCGGTGGCCGAGGAGACTGGGCTCATCGTTCCGCTCGGCCGACGCGTGCTGCGCGAGGCCTGTCGCCACGCGCAAGGGTGGCGCACGGGGGTGCCCGGCGCCCGCGACGTCGGCATCGCGGTGAACGTCTCCGGGCGGCACTTCCTGGAACCGACGCTCCTGGGCGACGTGCGCGACGCGCTTGGCGACGCGGGGCTGCCCGCCGCCGCGCTCACGCTCGAGGTGGCGGAGTCGGTGCTGATGCAGCAGTCGGAGCTCACGATCCAGACGCTGCGCGCGCTGCGCGGGCTTGGGGTACGCGTGGCGGTGGACGACTTCGGGACGGGCTACTCGTCGCTGGGCTCGTTGCAGCGTTTCCCGGTGGACGCCCTCAAGATCGATCGCACCTTCGTGGACCAGGTGGGGGCGCCGGGGCACGACCCGGTTCTCGCGCGGGCCATCGTGGCGCTCGGGGCCACGCTCGGGATCGAGACGGTGGCCGAGGGGATCGAGCGGGAGGAGCAGCGGCACGCGCTGCGCGAGATGGGGTGCCTGCAGGGACAAGGCTACCTCTTCGCGCGTCCCATGAGCGCCGACGGGGTGGCCGCGGCGCTGGCGCGCGTGGCAGAGCCCG
>CAZVDJ010000746.1:0-2624 GCA_964626245.1 uncultured Gemmatimonadaceae bacterium | reverse complement strand
GGCGCGATCATCGGGGGGCACGCACGTCGCCCACCACCCGACCGTCGGCGAGCGTGATGGTGCGGTGGGCGACGCGCGCCGATGATGGGTCGTGCGTGACCATGACCACCGACCGGCCGGCGGACGCGAGCGACGCCAGCAGGTCCAGGAGAGCGGCGGCCGATCGCGAGTCGAGGTTTCCCGTCGGCTCATCCGCCAGGAGCAACGGCGGGTCATTGGCCAGCGCGCGGGCCACGGCGACCCGTTGCTGCTGCCCGCCCGAGAGTCGGGACGGGAGCTTGTGCGCCTGGTCGCCGACGCCCAGCGACTCCAGCAGCGCCATGGCGCGGGCCCGCCGCTCACCGGGCGCCCCCGTGGCGCAGAAGTCCATGGGGAGCATCACGTTCTCGCACGCGGTGAGCGTGGGGAGGAGCTGGAAGAACTGGAAGACGAGGCCCAGCGCCGTTCCGCGCCACCGTGAGAGGTCGCCCTCGGTCATGCGGTCGAGGCGAGCGCTCCCCACCTGCACGGTGCCGTTGGTGGGACGATCGATGCCGGCGAGCAGCGCGAGCAGCGTCGACTTGCCGCTCCCCGATGCCCCCATCACCACGGTGAAGTCGCCGGCGTGCACGTCGAGCGTCACCGCGTCCAGCGCCTTGCACACGCTCGTTCCCACGGCAAAGGTGCGCGTGACGTCTCGAAGCGAAGCGACGGGGAGCGACCGGTCGAGCGATGCGGGTGGCGCGTGAAGGGCGGGCGTGGACATATCGCGAGGGCAAGAGGAGTCGACTGGCGCAGGATAGGCCACGAGCGGGGCGTGCGGCCATCCTTCGCGCCGTCGCTCGACGGCGCCACGCGACCGTTCACCGAATGGCAGGCGGCGCGTCCTCCCCGGGGCGGGTAACGTGAGCCGTCCGCCCGAAGCCGCACGCGCTCCGGCCGCCCTGCTGTCGCCTCGACGCCGCCCTTCGATGCCGCTCGACCGATTCGACATTCGCCACGCCGCCGCTCCCGTGGCGGCCGCCCGCCTCGCGACGATCAGCGTCGCCGCCCTGCTCCTCGCCCTCACCCCCGAGCGCGCGCAGGCGCAGCATCCCTCGCGCTCCGCGCCCCCGGCCATCACGCCGGCGCGGGAGGCGGCGCAGTTCGACTTCCTGGTGGGACAGTGGGAGCTGGAAGTGTCGCCCAAGGTCTCGTCGCTGGCCGCGCGCATCCACGGCGCCCCCAAGCTCATGGGGAGCTGGAAGGCGTGGAAGGCGATGGACGGCTTCGGCCTCGAGGATGAGCTGCGGATCTTTGACCGATCCGGCAATCCCAGCGCGTTGTCGCTGGCGGTGCGCGTCTGGAACGCCGCCGAGCGCCGCTGGCTGGTGACGTCGACCGACGCCTATCGTGCGCGCGTGTCGCAGGCGACCGCCACGTGGGACGGCGCGGTGATGTCACAGGTGGGCGGGGCCGACGGGGGGATGCTGCGCAGCCGTTCGCGCTTCAGCGCCATCACCGCCACCACCTTCCGCTTCGAACAGGACCGCTCCGAGGATGGGGGAAAGACGTGGGACGAGCGGGCGCTCGTGATCCAGGCCAGGCGGGTGGGGGCGGTCGCCCCGCGTTGAGACCGGGCGCACGACACGGATGACGGCGCGGCTGCGCCTTCCACCTGCGCCGGCACCAGCGGAGCTTTCCCGCATGCCACGCGCGTGGGTCTGGCTTCAGCTGGTGATTGGATGGCTCCCGGTGTGGGGGCTGTTCATCGCGATGATCTACACCATGCATGGTGGTGGCCCCCTGTGGCAGGTGGTGGGGGCGGCCACCCGCATGGTCCTCACCGGCGCGGTGCTCATGCCGGTGGTGCGCCGCGTGGTCGCCCGCCTCCCGTGGCCGCACCCGATGCGGCTCTCGTTCGTGCTGTTGCACCTGGGCGCGGCGCTCTGCTTCGGGCTCGCCTGGTTCGTGCTCAACCTCGCCATCGAATCGCAATTCAGTTCGGTGGCCGTGCTGATCTTCGGCGCGATCCTCGCGCCCTTCCTGTTGCTGGGCGCCTGGCTGTACGTGATGATGGCCGGGGTGATGTACGCCGGTGAAGCCGCCACGCGCGTGGCACGTGCGGAGGCGGCGGCGGCGGAGGCCCGGCTGGCCGCGCTGCGCGGGCAGCTCAACCCGCACTTCCTGTTCAATGCCCTGCACGGCGTGGTGCAGCTGACGGCCATTGCCCCGGAACGCGCGGCCCGGGCCGCCGAGGACCTCGCGGCCCTCCTGCGCACGGCGATCGATGAGGATCGCGACCTGGTGGCGTTGCGCGACGAGTGGCGATTCGTGGAGCGATACCTCGCCATCGAGCGCATGCGCTTCGGCGACCGGCTGCAGGTGCGCGCCTCGCTCGACGATGGGACCCTGGATGCCGAGGTCCCCGCCTTTGCCCTGCAGACGCTGGTGGAGAATGCGGTGCGCCACGCGGCGGCACCGCGCGTGGAGCCGACCACCATCGAGATCGTGGCGCAGCGGGTCGGTGACTCGTTGCGGCTGACCGTGCGCGACGACGGCGCCGGCGCGCCCGCGAGCGCCCTGGCCGGTGGCGCCGGCACGGGGCTGCGCCGCCAGCGGGACCCGATTCTCCCCCGCAAAGGGCCCACGGCGTAGCGCACCCT
>CAZVDJ010000745.1:0-2628 GCA_964626245.1 uncultured Gemmatimonadaceae bacterium | reverse complement strand
GGTACCTGCGCGGCGGTGGAGGCGGCGCTGGTCCATGGCGTGGCGATGAACCTCGCGGGCGGAACGCACCACGCCTTTCCCGCGCACGGCGAGGGGTTCTGTGTCTTCAACGACGTGGCCGTCGCGATTCGCGCCGCCGTGGCCGACGGTCGCATCACGCGGGCGGCCGTCATCGACCTGGATGTGCACCAGGGCAACGGGACGCACGCGATCTTCGCCAACGACCCGCAGGTCTTCACCTTCAGCATGCACGGCCGGCGCAACTTCCCCTTTCACAAGGTCCCCGGCCGGCTGGACATCGAGCTCGAGGATGGCACCGGCGACGACGCCTACCTCGCCCTGCTCGCGGAGGCGCTTCCGCAGGTACTCGCCGACTCGAGTCCCGATCTGGTGGTCTATCTCGCAGGCGCCGACCCGCACGCCGGCGACCGACTCGGACGCTTGTCCCTCTCGTTCGAGGGGCTGGCGCGCCGAGACGCGATGGTGCTGCACGCGGCGCGTGAGGTGGGGATTCCGGTAGCCATCACCATCGCGGGCGGTTACGGTCACGACATCGACCAGACCGTCGAGGTACACTGCCGCACCGTGCGCGTGGCGCGCGACTTCGCCTGACGGCACCACCGATCGCCGGCGGCGGCGGATTCACCGGCCGTCGTGGTGGCCCCTCGCCCGAGTGGCCGGTGATAGTTTTGCCCGATGCCGCTCCCCATCCCCGCCCCTCGCGTCGACGGCACCACTGCCACCACCGACGTTCCGCTGTACTGGTGCGCGTACGGCGTTGAATCGTCGCCCAGGCTGCTGGTGCTGCACGGCGGCCCGGGGGCGCACCACGAATACCTCCTGCCGCAGATGCTTGCGCTGTCCGGGCGGCACGACCTGGTCTTCTACGATCAGCGCGGCGGGGGGCGCTCGCGCGCCGACGACCCGACGCCCATCACCTGGCAGGTGCAGGTGGACGACCTGGGCAAGGTGGTGCACGAGCTGGGGGTCCACCCGCTCACGATCGTCGGCTACTCGTGGGGAGGAATGCTGGCGCTGCTCTACACGCTGGAGGCGCGACGCCGCGCCGACCTGGTCGCGCCGCGGCGGTTGGTGCTCATCGACCCCGCCCCGCTCTCGCGCCCCCATCGCGAGGCGTTCGAGGCCGAGTTCGCACGGCGGCAGCAGGGGCCCGCGGTCGCACGGCTGCGCGAGGAGCTGGCGGCGTCGGGGCTGCGCGAGCGCGAGCCGGGCGCGTACCGACAGCGCGCCTTCGAACTCAGCGTGGCTGGCTACTTTGCCGACCCCGACCGTGCCCGCGACCTGACGCCGTTCCGCGTGACGGGGCGCGTGCAGCAATCAGTTTGGGAGTCGCTGGGCGACTTCGATCTCCTCCCCCTGCTGCCGGCGATCGACGTGCCGACACTCTGGGTGCATGGATGGAGCGACCCGATCCCGGTGGAGTCGACGCTCGCCGCCGCGCGTGCCGTACGCGGGCGATGCGTCGTCCTAGAGGCGAGCGGACACGTTCCCTACGTGGAACAGCCGGATGCGCTGTTCGGGGCAATCGAACAGTTTCTGCAGGACACCAGCGACGTCGCGGAGTGAGACCATGATGATGTCGACGCAGGCCGAGCCGTTGCACGTGACGACGGTGGAACTCGAGGGGCGGCGCCTCAACGTGACCGTCGCGGTGGAGTACGACGGTGTGGAGCACGTGGGGCACCTCTGGTTCGCGGACGAGGAGTGGGAGGACGATGGTGTGCGCGACCACGGGAGCATCCCGGGTCACACGCCCGACGAGGTGCTGGCGCATGCCCGGCAGCTCTCGCAGCCGGAGCTCGCGCTGCGATACCAGCGCGCGCAGAGCGACAAGCGCCGCTTCCACGGCTTGCGCAAGGTGACCGACGACGTGCTGGACAGGATTCGCTACCTGAACAAGGTGGCCATTTCCATGCGCGCCGGGCTCCTGGACGTGGACGAGGCGGCGGCCGAGATCGACGAGACCGAGCGGCGGCTGCACGACATGATCGGGCAGCTGCGGCAGTTTGCCGGCGTGACGGTGTAGCGCCGGGCCGGCGCCCCGCCCCCCACACGCGGGGGGTATATTGCGCCCATGCTGTCGCCGCGCGCCGCCGCCCACGTCCTGACCGAGATCGCCACGCTGCTGGAGCTTCGCGGCGAACCGGCGGCGGTCTCGGAAGGCTTCGAGTCGAGCGCACGCGCATTGCACCTGGTGGCCCTCGACGACATCGCCCCGCTCCTCGTTCTTCCCGGCGCGCCCAGGTGGCCGGGCGTCACCAGCGACGCCATCGCCGTGCTGCGCGACGTGGTGGAGACCGGCGACTCGCAGTACCTGGAACAGTTGCGCGAGAACACTCCCGAGGGGCTGCTCGAGATGCTGCGCGTGCCGGGGCTGGGGACGGCGCGCATCCACCGGCTGCACACCGGGCTCGGGATCGAGACGCTGCATGAACTGGAGCAGGCCGCGCGCGACGGCCGGCTGGCCGCGCTGCCACGTTTTGGGGAACGGACCGCGGAGAAGGTGCTGCGCGGCATCGCCAGCCTGCGCGAGAGCGGGGCTCGCGTGCTGCATCCGCACGCCGCGCTCGATGCGTCGCGCCTGCTGGCCGTCGTGCGGGCGCATCC
>CAZVDJ010000744.1:0-2629 GCA_964626245.1 uncultured Gemmatimonadaceae bacterium | reverse complement strand
CGCCCCCCCCACGCGCCGCGCGAAGCCGAGGTGAGTCTGGAGACGGGAGACGGGAGACGGGAGACGGGAGAGGTGGTCGTTGACTCCCGTCTCCCGTCTCCCGTCTTCTTACCGTATCACCACATACCGCTCCAGCCGCGCCACTTCACCAGGCTTCACGTACTTCCCGATCTCGCGGCGGAACTGCTCGATGGCCTTGTAGGGACGGTATTCCTTGAACTCCCGCAGCATCCGGTTGCCGAGTCCGGGGATGGTGAGCAGTTCCTCGTCGCTGGCCGTGTTGATGTCCATCGGCACGAAGACGTAGCCCGCCAGCCGGTTCACTTCGTCCTCCTTCACGTACTTCCCCATCTCGCGCTTGAACACCGCCAGCGCCTTGTACGGGCGGTACTCCTTGAACTCGCGCAGCATCCGGTTCCCGATGTTGGGGATCATCAGGATCTCCTCGTCGCTGGCCGTGTTCAGGTTCAGGTGCACGAAGGCCTTGCTGTACACCTGCGCCAGCTGCTCCTTGCCCAGCCCCGCACCGGTGAGCACGGCATTGAAGTCGGCCTGCCGCAGCAGCGGGCGCTTGTCGACGATCGCCTTGGCAATGGCCGCCGTGATGTGGGGGACGGCGGTGAGTTCGGCCTCGGTGGCCAGGTTGGGATCGATCATCCCGGCGGTGCGTCCCACCTGCGCATCGGCCGTGGCGGCGGCGATGAGGGCGAGGGAGATCGTGGCCAGCAGGCGGTGGGTGGTGCGCATCGGACTGCTCCAGTGAGGTTCGGTGTGGGAACGGGCCAGCAGGACATTCGCGCGCACGATCAGCCGTGCGCGTCCATCACGACGTCGCGGAACTGCCCACGACGGGCAACGACTGCGCCGCGGGATGACGAAACGCCCACGCCAATCCCACCAGCCCCAGCTGCACCATCGAGCCGGGGGCCAGCGCCGGCGTGGCGCCGGTCATCACCGCGGAAAAGAGCGACCAGCCGGATGCACCGGGTGTCATCTCCAATTCGAACTCCATGTTCCCCTGATAATGCAGGAGTACACCGGCCGCCCCGCTCAGGATGCAGCTCCACATCGCGGCGCGCACGCCTCGCACACTCGCCGGTGAGCGCGAGAAGGCAAACCATCCCTGGGCCGCCAGCGCTCCGACCAGCACGACCAGCGGCACGTACTGCTGCCAATCCTCGAAGTGGCCCAGCAGGAGGAGCTCGGCGAGCGTCCCGGCGAGGCCGAGAAAGAGCGTGAGAAAGAGCAGCCGCCGCACGGTGGCGATGGTGGCGTCAGTCATGGCGGGAATCTGTCCCATGTCCGTGGGAATGGCGACCCGCTCACGGCCACGTGACACGCAGATGAACCGGCGCGCGCGCACTGGGGTACTCAGCGCGCACGGATCCTCCTCCCGCCGGGGCGCCCATGGCACTCGTCCAACGCGACTACATCCTTCGCCTCATCCAGCAGGTCGCCAACGCCATTGCCCGGCTGCTCAAGCGCAAGGCCGACGGTGACGTCGTCGGCGCGCGTCGCGAGGCGCACCAGGCCATCGTGGAGTTGCTGGGTGCGGGGGCGAGCATGGCGCTCATGGCCGACTCCCGGACCGCAGCGCACCTGGTGGGGGACGGGCGCCGGTTGCGCCTCTGGTGCCAGCTCCTGGACCACGATCGCGAGTTGTTGCAGCTGATGGCGCGCCCCGCCGAGGCCGCGGCGGTGGACCGGCGCATCGTCGAGCTGTTGCTGGAGTCGTGGACTCGCGAACCGGAGTGGGACGACGAGACGCGCGCCCTGTTCAGCGCCGCGCGCGGCCGTGGCGCCGCCGAGCAGCTCGACGCGGCCTATCGCCTGCAGCTCGCGGCGTGGGAGCGGGAGCAGCGCTAGCCGCCTCGGCTTCGCTGCACTCCCTGCCGGCCCCCAGGGCGGGCCGGGCGATCAGCGCGTTCCCTCGCGTCGTCCGAAGCCCGTGATGATGGCCACGGCAACCGCGACGACCAGCGCCCAGGCGTAGCTGTTGGCCATTCCCACCTCCAGCGGCGCCACGCGCGGCATCCCGAAATCTCCCCCCGACGCGCTGGCACTGGAGGCCAGGATCGTGGGGAGAAAGTACGGCAGCAGGAAGGGGTAGGTGCACACCGTCATGTCGAGCAGGTTGGCGCGCCGGTACGCCGAGAGCCCCGCACGTTCCCCCAACTCGCGGGTGAAGGGCCCCACGGTGAGCATCGCGACGACCGAGTGGGTGGTGAGCAGGACCGCGACCGAGACGGCGGCCACGATCCACACCTCGGCCCGCCGCGCCGACAGGGTGGTGGCGCGCGCCCACGCCAGCACGCCGGACACGGCGCTCGATTCCTGCAGCGCCCCCACCAGCCCGATGAGGAGCAGGGTGAAGACCGAGACGCCGAGGCCGCGCGAGAGGCCGTCGATGATGAGCCCCTTGGCGCCGAAGGCCGCATGATCGATGTAGAGGAGCCGCTCGGGCGCCAGCCGTCCGAGCGCCAGCCCCATCACGATGGCCAGCGCAATCCCGGCAAAGAGCCCCTCCAGCAGGTGCCGGCGGCGCACGAGCAGGATGATGACGACCACCGGGACGACCAGCATGGGCAACGCCCCCGAGGCGTTCACGATCGCCGCGGCGTCCGCGGCG
>CAZVDJ010000743.1:0-2631 GCA_964626245.1 uncultured Gemmatimonadaceae bacterium | reverse complement strand
CGACCGGTTCGTCGTGAGAACGGAGTTATTCACCGGGCGACTCGGCCTGTCGCTCGTCTAAGACACGGCCGACATCGAGCGGCTGCAGACGGAATGCAAGACGGTGGTACTCGTGGGCGATGAGCGGGCCGCGTGGGCGCTCATTGCCGTGCGCGACACGATCCGCGCGAACGCGCGCACCGCGGTGGCCGCGCTCCATGACGTCGGCGTGCGGAAGGTGGTGATGCTCACGGGCGACAACGCGCGCACCGCCGGCGTCATCGCACGCGAGGTCGGGATCGATGAGGTGCATGCCGACCTCAAACCCGAGGACAAGGCGGCCAAGGTCCGCGAGCTCACCGCGCGATACGGACATGTGGCGATGGTCGGCGACGGGGTCAACGACGCACCCGCACTGGCGGAGGCAAGTGTGGGCGTCGCGATGGGCGCGGCCGGTACCGACGTGGCGCTCGAGACCGCGGACGTCGCGCTCATGGCCGACGACCTGGAAAAGCTCGTCTATGCACTCCGGCTGGCGCGGCGCAACCAGCGGGTCGTCCGGCAGAACCTCGCCCTGTCGGTGGTCGTGATCGGCGTGCTCGTCGTCGGCGCCGTGCTCGGCGCGTTCACGCTGCCGGTGGCGGTCATCGGGCACGAGGTCAGCGAGTTCCTCGTGATTGCCAGCGGCCTGCGCATGCTGCGCGCGTAGCCGGAATCTCTCATGTCGCCCCCACGACGGAAATCGTCTGCGGAGCCGGCCGGCTATCGCCGACTGCCAGATCGCGTGCCGGATCGCGTGCCGGATCGCGTGCCGCGTCCCATGTCGAGTGCCGGCCCCCCGGTGCGCCACGCTGTTTCCGCACACTCCAAATCCTGAACGATGCGCGCAGTCCTTCGCGCACTCCGCACATGTACCGCCGTTCTCGCGCTCGCCGCACGTCCAGGCGAAGCACATGCGCAAGAGCCGCCGGCCCGGCGGCTGGCGAACATTGTCGGCGTGGCCGTTGAGGAGTATGGGAAGGCGGTCGACGCGGGGGGACGGCTCCTGTCGGACCTCGAGTACCGCGAGACGGTCGACTTCCTCACGGACGCGAAAGCGGTCGCCGCCCGACTGTCCGGCGCGCGCGCCGCGGCCGCTCAGGCGTTGCTCGACACCCTCGCCTCGGCGGTCATGGCACAGCGCGCCCCTGCTGCCGTTGCGGCGATCCACGCCCGGTTCGCGCAGGCGCTCGGCCCCGACGGGGCACTGGAGTTGCCGGTCGCCCCGCTCGACCTCGCCGATGGCCAGCGACCCTACGAGCGCCACTGCGCAAGCTGCCACGGCGCGCGGGGCCTCGGCGACGGCCCGGCCGCCAACCGGTTCGAGCCTCGTCAGGGGACGGCCTCATTGCGCGCAGATGCCACATACCGTACTCTTCTGTCGTGAGAGCGGAGCGCTGAGGGACCCGGCGCTATTCTTTGCAACAGTCGCTCTTACGGGGTCGAACAGGTCGGGGAAAGCCCGACATCTGTTCTCTCCCCAACTATAAGAAAAGCATCTCAGCGAGCTTCGACAGACCTGTCGGGGACTCGCTGTTTTCCGTTTTTCAGACATCCTCGCGTCAGAAGGAGCGTTTCGCTCGTCAAGACGCCGAACGCGCCACAGGAAACGTGGGGAGCGCGGACGGGAGTGCCTCGGGTCCCGTAGGCTCGTATACGCCGTAGTTCGCGGCGGATCACGGCACGCGACGCGCGTACTCGCTCGGCTAGCCGTCCCGCGAGCGGTCGATCTCAAGCCTTCCGATCAATGACTTCCCCAATGCGCTCAGCGCCGCGACGCCGGCCGGTCGTGACGCAGAACTGTTTTGACAGGACGTGTTGAAGTCTTTTGACGGCCGCCTAACGAGAGCGCCGCGGGCCTAACGAGTCAGCGGCGCTCTTGGTGTCTGCGCGCGCTGCATCGTCCTCAGTCTTCCAGCGCAAGCCCCACGCCACGGCTTGGCGCCGCTCCTCCTGCCGGCCGAACCGGGGAGCCGATCATATGCAGCATCTCCCCATTGGCGAGATGGATGACCATCTGCACTTCCTTCCGCCCCCCCTTCTTTTGCTGCAGCGGCTCGACCCGCACGTCGGTGATCGTTTGACCGACGGCCGCCTCCAACTCGTCGAGCACCGAAAGATCGCGCGTCGCATAGGTGCGTTCGAGTTTATGCCGAAGCACCCCCCGCGCCGAGGGCGTCAACGAGGCGAGGCGACGATCCGGACGCAACAGCGACCGCTCGACCGTCGCGGCGCGCCCCAGCGACACCACGACGTCGGACCACACACCCTCTGGATGTGACGGCAACGGCAAGCAACTGACCCGCTGGCCGCGCCGGACATCTGCGAGCCGCGCCTCGGTTCGCAGCTCCTCGGGCCATTCTGCGGCCAGTTCGGCATAGGTCAGGATCGGCGAGACGACCGCGAAGCGGTCCACGTCGACCCGCTCGTTTGCCAAGCGGAGCGCCTGGTCCGCCGACACCCCGCTCACCACGAAGTGTTTGCGCAGCGCGTTCCAGTCTTTCTGCAATTCACACTCGTGGCTCAACACCATGACCGCCCCCCACCGCGTCGCGTGCCAGACAGGCGGCACCTGACTCTCGCGAGTCCCAGGCTGCCAGGCAGGGACCATCA
>CAZVDJ010000742.1:0-2635 GCA_964626245.1 uncultured Gemmatimonadaceae bacterium | reverse complement strand
AGATAGAAGTGGAGTCGGTAGAAGAAGTCTGGCATTACTCGCCCTTGGGGTCGGCCGGGTCCCACATCTCGCAGACCGGGTGCGTCTGCGCCATGAGGCGCTCGAGGTCGTAGACGAACCCCTCGCGCGAGTACTCCGCATTCTCGTAGTGCCGCCCCAGGTGGATGGCCTCCTCGGGGCAGACCTCCTGGCAGTAACCGCAGAAGATGCAGCGGAACTCGTCGATCTCGAAGACGAGCGGGTAGCGGTTCCCCTGTTCATCCTCACCCGGCACCAGCTTGATGCAGTTGGCGGGACAGACGGTGGGGCACAGGCCGCAGGCGACGCACTTCGCCTTGCCGTCCTCGGTCGTGAGCATGCGATGCGTCCCCCGCCAGCGCGGCGAGATGTCCCACCGCTCCTCGGGGTACTGCAGCGTGACCTTGTGCGGGTCGATGAGGTGCTTGAACGTGTTCCCCAACCCCTTGAGGGTGGCGCGCACGTAGCTCGTCTCCTCGATCGGACGCGCCACGACCTTCACGGTGATCGCCATCAGTCGCCTGCCTGCGTGGTGAGGTGCGCGCGCGCCGCCGAGATCCCGCGCAGGCGGGCCAGCTCGGCAGACGAGACGCGCCCGTACGCCGGGCTCAGCACGCGACCCCGGTCGAAGAACGAGAAGAGCGTGAAGAGGATCACCGCGTTGACCACCAGGAAGATCCCGCCGTAGACGAACCCGCGCTGGATGCCAAGCGCGTCGAGCCCGAGCATCAGCGACGCCACGATCACGATGTACGCCAGCGCCAGCGGGAGGAGGAACTTCCACCCCAGCGACATGAGCTGGTCGTACCGGAAGCGCGGCAGCGTCCAGCGGATCCAGATGTAGAAGAAGATGAAGAAGACGACCTTCACCGCCATGATCGCGAACGAGAGCAGCACCAGCGGGAACGACACCGCGCCCGCGTTGTCGGCGCTGGTGAAGGGGATGTCCCACCCGCCGAAGAAGAGCGTCGCGATCATCGCCGACTGCGTCACCATGTTCGCGTACTCGGCGATCATGAAGAGCGAGAACTTCATGGCCGAGTACTCGGTGTGGTACCCGGTGATGAGCTCGGACTCGGCCTCGGGGAGGTCGAAGGGGAGGCGGTTGGTCTCGGCGAAGGCGGAGATGAGGAAGGTCACGAACGCCACCGAGAGCGTGAGGACGTTCCACAGGTGCATCTCGGCCTGCTGGTTCACGATGGTGCGCAGCGTGACGTTCCCCGCCAGCAGCAACACCGGGATGAGCGACATCCCCATCGCGATCTCGTAGGAGATCATCTGCGCGCTGGAGCGCAGCCCGCCCAGCAGCGCGTACTTGTTGTTCGACCCCCACCCCGCCAGCACGATCCCGTACACGCCCAGCGAGGCGATGGCGAGCGTGAAGAGGAAGCCGATGGGGAGGTCGGCCAGCACCATGTCGATGCGTCCCCACGGCGAGGCCCAGGCGGCCCCCCACGGGATGATCGCCCACACCATGAGCGCCGGCATGAACGACAGCATCGGCGCCAGGATGAAGAGCGCCCGGTTCACGTGCGGCGGGAGCGTCTCCTCCTTCATGAAGTTCTTGACGCCGTCGGCCAGCGGCTGGAAGTAGCCGCGTGGTCCCACGCGATTGGGGCCGTGCCGCCCCTGGATCCACGCCGAGATCTTGCGCTCGGCAAGGGTCGTGTAGGCCACGCCGATCATGAGGAGCGTGAAGCACACCAGGAGCTTCACGAGCGTCGCCACGAGCCACGGCCAGAAGTCGGCCGGCTGCTGCGGATCGATCGTGGCCTGCAGGAGGAAGAGTCCGTCGGTCACGAGTGCGCTCATCGGGCCGCCTCCGCGAACTGGGCCGCGTCAACGACCGGCAGCCCTCGCAGCCCCAGCGTGTCGTACGACAGCCCGGCAAACGCCGGCTCTGCCGCCGCCAGCGCCGCAAAGACATCGGCGGCCACGAAGTAGTTGGCCCCCTCGCCCATTGCGTTGAGCAGGTCGGCCAGCACGTACCAGCTGGGCCGGGCCATCCCCGGCGCCGCCTTGGCCTGCAGGAATCGCTGGACGCGCCCGCGCAGGTTGGTGAGCGTCCCCTCCTCCTCCACCACGTTGGCGATGGGGAGCAGGATGTCGGCCTTGGGGAGGTGGGCCGGCATCGCCGTGCCGATCACCACCGTCACCGCCGCCTTGGACAGCGCCGGCAGGTCCGAGGCAAGCAGGTCCGCGTCCGCGACGACCAGCGCATCACCCGGCTGCAACAGGTCGAGCGGCGACTCGTGGCGGGTGAAGCCCAGGAGCTTCGCGCCGGCGCCGTTGGCGGCACGGTCGCGCCGGAGCGCGAGATCCGGCGCCCCGGGGAGGACCGCCTCTTCACCCTGCGGCACGCGATACGCCCCCACGCCACCGGACTTGCGCACCAGGCGCGACAGCAGGTGCAAGGCCTCGTTGGACAGGCTGGGCGAGGCGAGCACGAAGACACGCTTTCCCTTGAGGACGCGCGCCGCCCCTTCCAGCGCCACCTCCCAGTCCACCGTCGCATGCCCGCCCGCGCCCAGGATGCTGGGAGCGTCCAGCCGATCGCGCCGGTTGAGCCAGCGGTAGTTGCCGCGGCCGTGATCGCACATGAAGAACTGGTTCACGC
>CAZVDJ010000741.1:0-2638 GCA_964626245.1 uncultured Gemmatimonadaceae bacterium | reverse complement strand
GGGCACGCACGCGGGCCTCGAGCTCGGCCAGGACGTAGGGCTTCACGACATAGTCGTCGGCCCCCAGGTCGAGCCCGGCGATACGGTCTTCCACCGTGTCGCGGGCCGTCGCCATCAGGATGCGGATCGGGTAGCCGGCCGCCCGCAGTCGGCGACACACTTCCAGTCCGTCGATCCCCGGGAGGCGGATGTCGAGGACCGCGACGTCGTAGTCCGTGACGGAGGCGAGCCGAAGCGCCTCCTCGCCAGAAGGGGCGACATCGACGGCGACGCCTGACTTGCGCAGGTACGCCGCGGCCGATTCCGCGATTCGGGAATCGTCTTCTACGAAGAGCAGCCGCATTGAGATAAGCCCCTCGCGGGGCATGGCTTGTGCACCAAGGGTAGTTCGTCTTGCTCGATTACGCTAACCGCTCTGAATGAACACAGCATTACTGAACGACGCCACGCGCCGCACGATTCGCGAGGCGTCGTTGCCACCGGCGGTCGTGTTGGGGACCAACATCACCGGGCTTGCAGAGGCCCGTCCGCTTGCCTCGCACGGCATTCCCGTCATCGGCATCGACGAGGTGCGACGTCGCTACACCTCGTATTCGTCGGCCTGGCGGCAGGTCATTCTGACCGACCGCTTCAACGATGCGGGACTCGTCGAGCTGCTCGTCCGCCTGGCCGCGGAGTGCGGCCGGCGACCGGCGCTCTTCGTCTCCACCGACGAGCAGGTGAAGGTGGTGGCGCACCATGGGGCGCCCCTCCGCGACTGCTACGCCTTCGAATACCCCACGCCCGAGACGGTCGACCTGCTCATGAGCAAGGAGGCCTTTGCCGGCCTGGCGCGGGAGCGCGGCTGGCCGATCCCGGCGACGCTCGCGGCCGCTACCCGCCAGCAGCTGGAGGAAGGGATGGCGGGGCTGCGGTATCCGGTCGTCCTCAAGCCGCGCATCAAGACGCTCGCGCTTCGCCAGAACACCTCGACCAAGGCGTATCGCTGTCCCGACGCGGCGTCGCTCTTCGCGGCCTACGCCGAGGTGTCGCCGTGGGAGCCCGAGGTGGTGGTGCAGGAATGGATCCCCGGCACCGATGCCGATGTGCACTACTCGTTTCACTACTTCACCGCCGGGCTGGACGAGCTGGCGTCGTTCGAGGGACACAAGATCCGGCAGTGGGTTCCCGAGGTGGGGAGCACGGCCAGCAGCGAGCCGGTGCACCCGCCGGTCGTGACGCCGCTGTCCCGCGAGATCCTGCAGTCCACGCGCACGGCGGGTTTCTGCTCGGTGGAGTACAAGCGGGATCCGCGCACGGGGACGTTCTACATCACCGAGCCGACGGTGGGGCGCGTCAACTTGCAGCTGGGGACAGCGCTGGCCAACGGCGTCGACCTCGTGTCGCGCGCGTACTTCCACCTGCAGGGGCTCCCGTACCCCGGGCGCGAGGCACGCACGTACGATCGCAAGTGGGTCCTGCTGGGCGCCGACTATCGCAGCGCCAGGTTCTACATCGGGCGCGGCGAGCTGACGTGGGGCGCCTGGCGGCGGTCGCTGCGGGGACCCAAGTCGTTCGCCGTCTGGACGCCGGGCGACACGGGGATGTGGACCGGGGCGTTGCGCGACCTCGCCACGCGCATCCCGCGCGCGCTGTGGCGGCGGGGGCGGCGGCTGCTGGGTCGTTGATCGCCCCGGCGGGCGGCTCTCCCTCGCCTGCCGGCGCGTCTCTCGTCGGTCCGCCGTTCCCCTAGTCCAGGAAAACCTGGAGCGCCAGGTCCACCTTGCCGAACGGCGCCGACACCTGCACCCCCTGCACGGCGCCGCGCACCTGCGACAGCATCTCGCGCGCGATCGCGATCCCCTCGGCCACCGCGTGCTCGCGCGAGCGCTCGTTGGCGCGGCGCATCCGGTCCAGGATCTCCGTGGTCACGACGACGCCCGGGACCTCGTTGGCCAGGAACTCGGCGTTGCGCAGCGAGACGAGGGGCCAGATCCCGGCCACGATCGGGATGCGTGTCGCCTCCACCTCGCGCAGGAAGCGCTCGAGCTGGCGCGGATCGAACACCGGCTGCGTGATGGCAAACTCGGCGCCTGCTTCCACCTTGTAGGCAAAGCGCTCGCGCTCCAGCGCAGGGTCGATCGCCGCCGGGTTCACCCCCACGCCGATGACGTAGCGCGTGGGGGCGCCGATGGGGTGGCCGCCGGGGTCGAGCCCGCGGTTCAGGTTGCGCACCAGGTTGGTGAGCCCGATGGCGTCGATGTCGAAGACCGCGGTCGCATCGGGATACGGCCCCATCTTGGGCGGGTCGCCCGTGACGAGGAGGAGGTTGTGCAGCCCCATCGCCGCCGCGCCTAACAAGTCGGAGAGCATCCCCAGCAGGTTGCGGTCCCGGCAGGCGTAGTGGCACACCGCCTCCAGCCCCACCTGCTGCTCGATCAGGAGCGACGTCATCATCGCCCCCATGCGGCTCTGCGCGCGCGGGCCGTCGGGGACGTTCACCGCGTCGACGCCGGCGGCCTTGAGCGCCCGCACGTCGTCCAGCATGCGCGAGGCGTCCACGCCGCGCGGCGGGACGATCTCCACCGAGCGCACGAAGGCGCCTGCGGCCAGCCGGGCTCCCCAGCGCGAGCGCTCGGCCAGGGGGACCGGCGCCACC
>CAZVDJ010000740.1:0-2644 GCA_964626245.1 uncultured Gemmatimonadaceae bacterium | reverse complement strand
CCCACCAGGCAGCCCGGCGAGGTGGAGTCGTACCGGGAGAAGAGCGCGTCGATGCGGCGGACCGTGGAGTCGGGGAGCGCTTGCGCGCCGAGCGGCGCGCGGGGCGCCAGGGCGCCGGCGGCGGAAGCGACGAGCGCAAGGCGACGAAGGTGGCGCATGTCGGAGAGTGGAGGCGGGGAGGGGCAGTCGGACGCCGACCGTACGATGGTGGCCGGGCCCTGGGTTCGTGAGGGGGAGCGTTGGCGCGACGCTGGCTGGGCGGCCGCCGCCGTCGGTACGTTAGCGACCGGGCAGCAGCGCGCGGCGCGCGAAGCCGGGCGTTCCGCCGTCGTCACCTCCAATTCCAACGACCTGCGTCGCATCATGGCCACCCAAGCCGACGTCCGCCGCATCGCCCTCGCCCTGCCGGGTGTGGTGGAATCGACCGACCGCTTTGCCTTCTCCGTCGTGAACAAAGGGAAGGCGAAGGGGATCGCGTGGGTCTGGCTGGAGCGGACGGCACCGAAGGCGGCGCGCGTGCCGAACCCCAAGGTGCTCGCCGTGCGCGTCGCCACGCTGGGAGAGAAGGAGATGATCCTCGCGTCGGATCCCGGCGTCTTCTTCACCGAGCCGCACTACAACGGATACCCGGCGGTGCTCGTGCGGCTGGCGGCTATCCGCGTTCCGGCGCTGCGCGTGCTGCTGGAAGGCGCGTGGAGCTGTTCCGTCCCGCGGTCGATGGCCAGGGGCGCGACGCGCGAGACTCCGCGCGCCGCGCCCGGTGGCACCGCTCGCCGCCGATCAGCGCGCCGATGAACGCTCCGGCGGCGTGCGCCTGGCGAACAGCACCAGCGACGCCAGGAAGAGCACGCCACTGAGCACGCTGAGGGGGATGAGCATCACCCTGGGAAGGACGACGCCCAGGGCGAGCGGCACGAGGGAGATGAACGTCAGCTTGAGCCACCGCTCGGCGGACGGCATGTCCTGATCCGTGCGCGCGACGGTCACGGGATCCGCGGCGTTCTGGTTGCCGCGTGGCTCGGTGGGGGTGGGCACGCTGGACGGACGTCCGCGACCCGAGGTTCCGGTCTGTGGCATGGGACGAAGGGAGAACGGCCGCGTCCGCGCGACGGCGGACGCAGCAGCAATGGTCAGGAGGCCGCGCGCGTTGCGCCCGGCGGACGATGGACTGGTCGACTTGCGCGCCGGCGCTTGTCAGCGCCGGTCAGCGACAGTCAGGCGCGCGGTGGGGCGTTCGCGTCGTAGGGGAAGGCGAGTGCGCGCGCTCCCGAGAGCGCCCAGGCACGCGCCGCGAGTTCGGCGTCGCGCTGTCGCGTGGCGGCGCGGAGGTGCTCCGCGTGCAGCGCGCGCAACCCCATCGGCCGCGGAGCGGCCGAGGAGGAGAGCCAGGGAGAGGGCGACGACGTGGCGCAGCATGGTCCAAAACTAGCCACCGTCCGGCGCGGACGGGATCCGAGGCGCCATTCCCTCGCCGTTCCGCGAGTGGGCTCGTATCCTTGGGACGTCACGCACGATCCGATCGAACGCGTGAGTTCCTTGGTGCGGGCGCCGCATCGCCGTTGCGGCGTAGCCTCCGTTGCCTATTCCAGCGACCCGTGGGGCACCACGATGGGGCTGGCCTGGGAGTCACTCACGCGCCTTCGCCTCCTTTCCCTCGAGGTACGGCACGATCGCCAAGCCGCAGCAGCGCTATGAGGTCCCTGGGGTCACGGTGACGTTCGACCCCGATGTGTGCATCCACTCCGGCGTCTGCGTGCGCGGCCTGCCGGCCGTCTTTGACGTGCGCCGCCGCAAGTGGGTGGACGCCGCAGCGGCGCCGCCTGACGAGGTGGTGGCCCAGGTGGCGCGCTGTCCGTCAGGTGCACTGCAGGCCATTCGCACGGCTGAGCCGATGGCGTAGTGGCCGCCGGCTCGCGCGGGACTATCGCGTGGCGACGGGCGTGGCGCGCACCCAGGCGACGTACTGCCGCTGTTCCGTCGCGACCCCGGCCACCGGCTCGGGGGTGAGGGCAAGGAGCTGGACGCGCATCCCCCACCCCTCTCCGGACCGCGGCTCCAGGTTGGCATGCAGCTCCAGGGGAATCGACGCGGCCTTGCACCCCTCCTTGAAGCAGCCCGGGTGCACGACGATGGAGGCAATGGCATCGCCGGCCCAGACGCAGGTCACGCCACGTGGGCAGCGCGATTCGTCGCGCACGCCGGCAAAGGTGAGGTACGCGTCGCCGACCTTCACGTCCTGCCGGTAGGGGAGGGCGATGGAATCGGCCGCCTGCACCAGCGTGTACTCCATCGGCGTGGTGATCGGCGAGGTGCCGCTCGAACCGCAGGCCGAGGCGAGGAGGGCAGCAAGGAGCATCACGCCGCGCCGAGTGCGGGCGGCAAACGCTGCGCGAAGCGAAGGGGGCACGAGCTCGAAGCGACGAATCATTTCACGAGAGAGCAAGGGGTGACCACGACGCCGGCATCGTTCAGCCCCACGCGCGTCGTGACGTCCATAAGACGCGCCGCCCGTGGCAATCTAGCATCCCGTCGTCCCGCGCCCCGTCGGCACACGGGGCGCCTCGCCGCGCCACGAAACGGTCGCTCGCCCCCGAAGATATGACCCAGCGCCGCCACGTACACCAGATCCGGATTGCTGGGATGC
>CAZVDJ010000739.1:0-2652 GCA_964626245.1 uncultured Gemmatimonadaceae bacterium | reverse complement strand
CAAGCCGGTCCGGCAGGAGGGCGTCGCCCTTGCGTACAAGCACGGCCGCGACTGGTCGCGCCCACCGGCCCCCGCGGCTCGTGCCGGCGCTCCGCGCGAGCGAATGCGATCGGCCAGCGGCGTCATGCCGGCCGCGTAGCTCGCGGCCGACGTGGCGAGCACGATGATGGAGAGGACGATCGTGGGCCCGAGCCACCACGTTGCCGAACCGGCACGTGCGGGGGCGGATGGCAGCCGACCAGCGAGCAGTCGTCCGACCGCCGCGGTGACCCACTCCCAGTGCATCGCCAGGTGCACGCCGGCCGCGCTCATCATCCCGAAGCCGCTCACCTTGTGCAGCAGCGTCCAGAATCGGTCGCGCTCGTAGGGAATCCCCAGGGCCGGCAGCGCCGCCTCGGAGACGGCGAGGCCCGAGACCATGGCAATGATGAAGCTGGCGTAGAGCAGGAGATCCCAGACGTAATTGAAGCGCACCTGTCCGCGCAGGGCCGAACGAAAGCGGCGCGTGACGGCGACGACCCAGTTCCAGCTCAGCACCACGTGGGCGACCACCACGACCACGAAGGCGATCGAGATCCACTCGTGCAGCGGGACGCCGCTCACCAGTGGCGCGGAGATGTAGAGGAACGACAGCGCGAGGACCGTATTGACGAACAGCTTGCTGCGCACGCTGCCGCCGCGCGGTGTGGCCGGAGTCGAGGACATGCGGGGTTGGGAGGAGGGGCGATCGCTCCGAGTGGCGGGCGTGCCTCGCCGCTCCACTCGTCGCCGTGCAAGGACCTTGGGTGGTTCGCGCGACGTCGGGGGCCGTCGACCACTGACGGAAATGTCGCACGAGCCGTGCCGACCATCGCCGGGGTTGGCTCGCACGGCGAATTGTAGCGCGAGGGGGTGAACTCGCGATGAGCGGCGCCCCTCGTCACCGCGCCGCACCCGGCGTATTCTCCGCGCCGAACGCGTGCGCGCGATGACGATGCCTCCAGCCCCCGTGCCGATGACTGACCGTTCCCCGACTCCTCGCCGAGACTTCGTGGCCGCGGGCGCCTCCGCGCTGCTGGCGGTTGGGGGCCTTCCCGCGGTGTGGAGGCGGCGCGACGACTTTGACGTGGTCGTGCGCGGCGGGACGATTCACGACGGTACCCTCGGGCCGGGACGGGTGGGTGACGTGGGGATTCGCGGCGACCGCATCGCCGCCATCGCGCCGGAGATTCGCGAGCGCGGCCGCCGGGAGGTGGATGCCCGGGGATTGGTCGTGGCCCCCGGCTTCCTCGACATCCATTCCCACGGCGACGGCAACCTGTGGGATGACCCGCGGGCGGAGTCGGTGGTCCGGCAGGGGGTGACGACGATCGTCGCGGGGCAGGACGGGTCGTCGCGTGCGTGGGGAGAGGCAGGGGGAAGCGGCAGCGGCGCGGCCAGCGGCTCCTTTGCCGGCTGGTTCGGCGCGCTGGACGCGCTGCGGCCGGCGGTGAATGTCGCGGCGATGGTGGGCCTCGGGACGGTGCGCGGGAAGGTGGTGGGCGACGATGACCGCGCCGCCACGCCCGCCGAGCTCACGCGCATGGTCGCGTTAGTCTCGCGGGCCGTGGAGGAGGGAGCGTGCGGCGCCTCGAGCGGGCTGGAATACACGCCCGGCGCCTTTGCCCGCCTGGACGAACTCATTGCGCTGTGCCGGCCGCTTGCCCGTCGCGCCCTGCCGTACGCCACGCACATGCGCAACGAGGACGATCGTCTCCTCGACGCGATCAACGAGTCCATCGCCGTGGCGCGCGGCGCCGGTTGCCCGCTCCAGGTCTCGCACCTCAAGACGCAGGGGCCGCGCAACTGGAAGCGCCTGGACGACGTCTTCAAGCGGCTGGAGGATGAGAAGCAGCGTGGGCTGGACGTGGCGTTCGACCGCTACCCGTACATCGCCTACCAGACCGGCGTCACCAACCTCTTCCCGGTGTGGAGCCGCGACGGCGGTGGCGACGCATTCTTCCGGCGGCTCGACGACCCACAAACGGCCGCGCGCATCCGGCGCGAGACGCTGGACAAGGTCGCGCTCATCGGCGGGTGGGACAACGTGCAGGTGGCGTCGGTGCGCGTCGCCGAGGATCGCGCGGCCGAGGGAAAGCGCCTGGGGCAGTACGCACAGCAGCTGGGTCAGGATCCGTATGAGCTCGCGGTCGCGCTGCTGCGGCGCAACAACCTGAGCGTGGGGATGGTGGGCTTTGCGATGAGCGAGGAGAACCTGGATCGCATCCTGGCGCATCCGATGGGGATGGTCTGCAGCGACGGCGGCGCCTTTGCCGTGGACGGCCCCACGCGTCGCGGGAGCCCCCATCCGCGCGGGCTGGGGACCTTTCCGCGCGTCCTGGGGCGCTACGTGCGCGAGCGCAAGGCGCTGACGCTCGAGCAGGCGATCCACAAGATGACGGCCTTCCCCGCCGCGCGCTTGCGGCTGGCGGATCGCGGCCGCCTGGCGGTGGGGCTCGCCGCCGACCTCGTGACGTTCGATGCCAATCGCGTCATCGACACCGCGACGTACGAACAGCCGTTCCAGTACCCGCTCGGGATCTCGACGGTGATCGTGAACGGCGCGCTCGCCCTGCACGAGGGATCACGCGCCACCGAGGGTTCGGGCCGCTCCCTCCGCCCCACAACCGCCTG
>CAZVDJ010000738.1:0-2664 GCA_964626245.1 uncultured Gemmatimonadaceae bacterium | reverse complement strand
GCGGCACGGGGGGGGGCGAACGTGGTGGCGGGGGTCGGCCGCCGGGGGCGCCGCTCGCTCTTGTTCAACGGCCACCTGGAGGTGGTGGGGGTGGAGGGGATGGTGCACGCCCCCTTTGCCGCCGAGGAGCGCGACGGTCGCCTGTACGGCCGCGGCAGCTGCGACATGAAGGGAGGCGTGGCCGCGATGTGCGGGGCGGCGGCGCGCGCCGCCGCGGCCGGGCTGGACGGCGAAGTGATCGTCGCCGCGGTCGTCGATGAGGAATACGAGTCGCTGGGGACGCGCGCGCTCGTCGCGGCGGGGGTGCGGGCCGACGCCGCGATCGTCACCGAGCCGACGCGGCTTGCCGTGAACCCGGCACACCGCGGCTTTGTCTGGGTGGAGCTGGGTTTTCGCGGGCGGGCGGCGCACGGCAGCCGGTACGACATCGGCGTCGATGCCATTCGCCACGCCGGGCTGGTGCTGGCCGCGCTGGACCAGGTGCAACGGTCGGTGCTGGACCGGCGCACGCACGCCCTGCTGGGACACGCGTCGTTGCACGCGTCCACCATCGCGGGCGGCAGCGGGTGGTCCACCTACCCCGATCGCTGCACGCTGCGATTGGAGCGGCGCACCATGCCGGGTGAGACGACGGACGAGGTATTGGCGCAGGTGCGCGGCGCGTGCGCACAGGTCGCGGCATACGACGCGTCGCTGGATGTGGACGTGACGCACGTCCTGACCCAGCGGCCGAGCGACGTGGCGCTCGACGCGGCGGTCGTGCAGGCGCTGGAGCAGGCGATGCGCGCGGAAGGCGAGGCGGTGCGGCATGAGGGGATGACGGCGTGGACCGACGCGGCCCTCCTGAACGACGCGGGAATCCCGGCCATCTGCTACGGGCCCGGCGACATCTCGCTGGCGCATGCCGACGAGGAGTGGGTCCCGCTGGATGAAGTGGAGCGTGCCACGCGGGTGCTGGCGCGACTGGCACAACAGTGGATGCAGGGAGGCGAGCGCTGATGGCGCGCCTGACGACGACGGAATACGACGCGCTCGAACGCGCGATCACGCGGGGCGAGCGCCTCTCGGTCCTGCGGCGCGGCACGGAGTACCTCGTGATCCCCGCACGGCTCTTCCTGCAGGGCGGTCGCGAAGCCATCGAGGCCGTGCACCCCACCACCGGCGATCGCATCGTCCTCGTGCTCGACGAGATCGATCGCTTCGAGGTGGTGCGATGACGGGGGCCCCCGACGCGGGCGCACGAGAGCGCGAGATGCCGCCCCTGGTCGCGGTGTATGCCGACGAGTCCTGTCTCGGCAACGGGCGCGAGGGGGAGAATCCCGGCGGTGCCGGCGTCCTGGTGGAGTACGCGCGACCCGATGGCACCATCGTGCGGCGCGACGTCTGGGTGTCGGAGCCGGCGACGACCAACAACCGGATGGCGCTCCGCTCGGTGATCGAGGCCTTTCGCGCCATCGGCCACAAGGGGACGCGCTTTCGCGTCGTCTTCACCACCGACTCGCGCTACATCGTGGACGGGATGACGCAGTGGGTGCACGACTGGGCGCGCCGCGGGTGGAAGCGAAAGGCGGGACCGATCGAGAACCTGGAGCTGTGGCAGGAGGCGGTGTCCGCCGTGGACGGCCATGACGTGGAGTGGCGCTGGGTGCGGGGACATGCCGGCCACGCGCAGAACGAGTACGCCAATCACCTGGCCATCACCGCCGCGGGCCAGCAGGACCAGTCCGGCGGGCTGGTGGAGTCGTCGTACGAGGCGTGGGCGGGGCGCGTGAGCGCCGTCGCCTCGCGCATGCGCCTGGAGCCCTTCCCGGAGTCGTCATCCTTCCGGGCCGCCCCCCGGTTACCGCGTGTCGCCGCCGGGCGTCCGTAGGGGAGTGTCCCGCCCCGCGGAGATTCCCATGGCCAAGATCGTCCTGCTCCTTCTCATCGGCTTTGCCGCCGGCTACTCCTACGGCTTCAAGGACGCCAAGCAACACGACCAGGACGTCGTGACGCGCACGGTGGAGCGCGTGGGCGGTGCGACGCGCGAACGCTACAAGTCCGACGTGGACCAACGGATGGAGCAACTGGAGAAGCGCTAGCGATGGACGAGCTCGACCGCCTGTACGTGCGCCTGGTCCAGAACATCCGGGCCGGCTTTCCAGAGTTGCTCACGCGTCCCTTCGAGGTGTCGCAGCTCTACCTGCAGGTCATCCCCTACCGCACCAACCGTCGCGAGCTGGGCTTCGACTCCAACGAGGAGTACGAGCTGGCGGTGATGCAGCTGCTGGCGGGGCTGCGCGGCTACGTGTCAGCGGACGCCGACATGCAGCGCGCCATGCGCCAGGAGCTGGCGTCGCCCAACCCCGACCTGACGGCGTACCGCGTCTACGCCACCGCCGCCGTCTCGCTGGCGCCCGATGCACTGCGGGCCCTGGAGCGCCGCGGGGGAGCGACCGGCGGGAGCGCCAGCACCCCCGGGACGCTGACGCCCGGCGAGCAGGTCGTGATGGCCGCTCGCGCCACCGAGACGATGGAGGCCACCGGCGAGCAGCCGAGACAGGACGCACGCGCCGCGGCTGCAGCTGGCGGGACCGCTCCGCCGCCGATGTCGCCTCGACCGTCATCGCCCCCTCCCCCGACCGCACCACCCGCCGCGCCACCCGCCGCGCCACCCGCCGCGCC
>CAZVDJ010000737.1:0-2666 GCA_964626245.1 uncultured Gemmatimonadaceae bacterium | reverse complement strand
CGCCGCACGGCGACGTCGAGACCCCCGCCTTCATGCCGGTGGGAACGCTCGCGACCGTCAAGGCGCTCGACCCCGACGACCTCCACGCGGCCGGCGCGAGCATGATCCTCGCCAACGCCTACCACTTGCACCTGCGCCCCGGCGACGAGCTGCTGCGCGACATGGGCGGACTGCATCGGTTCATGCAGTGGGATGGCCCCATCCTCACCGACTCCGGCGGCTTCCAGGTCTTCTCCCTCGAGACGTTGCGCACGATCACCGAGGAGGGCGCCGAGTTCCGGTCGCACATCGACGGGTCGCGCCGCTTCTTCTCACCGGAGCGCGTGATGCAGATCGAGCGGAACCTCGGGGCCGACGTCATCATGCAGTTCGATCACGTGATCCCGGGACAATCGGACGCCGCCGCCGCGCGCGACGCCAGCGAGCGCTCGCTGCGCTGGCTCGATCGCTGCAACACCGAGTTCGAGCGGCTGCGACGCGACCTGGGGAACCCGCACGGGGCGCCGCAGGCACTATTCCCCATCGTGCAGGGCGGGATCCACGCCGAGCTGCGCCGCGAGGCGGCGCGCGCCATTCGCTCGGCGGGCGACTGGGTGGGCTACGGAATCGGCGGGCTCTCCGTGGGCGAGGCCAAGCCGGACATGTACGCGATGCTCGAGGTGGTCGATCCCGAACTGCCCGGCGATCGCCCGCGCTACCTCATGGGCGTCGGCTTCCCCGAGGATCTCATCGAGGGGGTCCGGCGCGGCGTCGACCTCTTCGACTGCGTGGCCCCCACGCGCATGGGGCGCAACGGCACCGCCTTCACCAGCGAGGGGCGCCTCAACGTCAAGCGCAACGACCTCCGGAACGACCCGCGTCCGCTCGACCCCGCCTGCGACTGCGCCACCTGCCGCCGCTTCTCGCGCGCCTACCTGCGCCACCTGTACGTGAGCGACGAGATCCTGGGGCTGCGCCTCCTCTCGCTGCACAATGTACATTTCCTCCTCGCCCTCATGCGCCAGGCGCGCCGCGCGATCCTCGAACAACGGTTCGACGCGTGGAGCCGCGACTGGCTCGATCGCCTGACTTCCCGCGACTCCCCTCCGCAATGACCGCGACCCTCGTTCCCGTGCCGCTCCTCCTGCAGGCGGCCGGTGGATCCTCGCCGCTCCTCCCCTTCCTGTTCCAGATCGCGGCGATCTTCGGGATCTTCTACTTCCTGATGATCCGTCCGCAGCAGAAGCAGCGGCGCCAGCATGAGGAGCGGTTGCGTGCGCTCAAGCGCGGCGACACGATCGTCACCGCCGGCGGGCTGGTGGGCGAGGTGGTGCACATCAAGGAGACGACGAAGGACGGCACCGCCGAGAAGTCGATGGACGATCACATCACGATCAAGAGCGGGGAGTCGCGCGTGGTCGTCGAGCGCGGCCGCGTGGCGCGTGTCCTCTCCGGCGAACCGACCACCGCTCCCAACGCGTGAGCCTCCTCCCGATCCACGTCCTCGGTTCTCCCATCCTCCGGACCGAGACGACGCCGGTGGCTGAGATCACCGACGAACTGCAGCAGCTCATCGACGACATGTTCGAGACGATGCACGCCGCGCAGGGGATCGGGCTGGCCGCCCCGCAGGTAGGTCGTGCCGAGCGACTGGCGGTGATCGAGATCGAGGGCGAGCGGCTCGTCCTCATCAATCCCGAGATCGTCGACGAGAGCGGGACCGACAAGGGAGAGGAAGGCTGCCTCTCCATTCCGGACATCTACGGCGACGTGGAACGGTCGGCGCGTGTCACGGTGCACGCGCTCGACCGCGACGGGAAGGCCTTCGAGATCGAGGCCGACGGGCTCATGGCGCGCTGCCTCCAGCACGAGATCGACCACCTGCACGGCAAGGTCTTCCTCGACCACCTCTCGTTCCTCAAGAAGCGGGGCGCCATGGCCCGGTGGGAACTGCAGAAGGGGAAGTATCCCAACCTGCTGCGCATCCTGACCCCTGAAGTCGTGAGGGAACTGCGCGCCGCGCACGACCACCCCGACGAGCGCCTGTAGGATGCGGGTCCTCTTCTGGGGGACGCCGGAATTCGCGACGCCGCCGCTGCGCGCGCTGTTAGGCGAGGGGTACGACGTGGTGGGCGTCGTGACGCAGACCGACAAGGCGCAGGGGCGCTCGCGCTCGGTGCTCGTGCCGTCGCCCGTGAAGGTGATCGCGCTCGAGGAGGGAATCCCCGTCCTGCAGCCCGAGAAACCGCGTGGCGACGACTTCGAGGCCGAGCTGCGCGCCCTCGAGCCCGACATCTCGGTCGTGGTGGCGTACGGCCACCTCCTGCCGCAGTCGGTCATCGACCTGCCGCCGGCCGGCACGCTCAACATCCACGCGTCGCTCCTCCCGCGCTGGCGCGGCGCCGCCCCGATCCAGGCCGCCATTCGATCCGGCGACCGGGAGAGCGGCGTCTCGATCATGCGCATGGTCAAGCGCATGGACGCCGGCAACGTGCTGCTGCAGGTCCCCACCCCCATCGCCGACGACGAGACGTACGGCGAGTTGCAGCTGCGGCTGTCCGAGCTTGGGGCGCTGGCGATCATCGAGGCGCTCACGCTGCTCTCGCTCGGCCAGTCCCGCGAGGCAGCGCAGGACGAGTCGCTCGCGACCTACGCGCCCAAGGTCGAGCGCGAGCAGGCACAGGTGG
>CAZVDJ010000736.1:0-2668 GCA_964626245.1 uncultured Gemmatimonadaceae bacterium | reverse complement strand
GGACGCTCAACGTCTCGTTCAACTGCGTCGACCGCCACATCGGCTCGGCGCGCCGCAACAAGGCCGCGATCATCTTCGAGGGCGAGCCCGGTGACCGGCGCACGCTCACCTACTGGGAGCTGTACGTCGAGGTGCAGAAGTTCGCCAACGTCCTCAAGAAGCTCGGGGTGCAGCGCGGCGATCGCGTGGGAATCTACCTGCCGCTCATCCCGGAGGCGGCGATCGCGATGCTCGCGTGCGCGCGCATCGGGGCCATCCACTCGGTCGTCTTCGGCGGCTTCTCGCCCGAGTCGCTGCGTGACCGGATGAACGACGCGCAGGCCAAGGTCGTGATCACCGCCGACGGCGGCTACCGGCGCGGGCAGATCGTTCCGCTCAAGCGCAACACCGACAAGGCGCTGGAAGAGGTGCCATCGGTGCGGCACGTGGTGGTCGTGCAGCGGCGCGCGGGCGGCCCGATTGGCGAAGCGTACGTGGAAATGCAGGAGGGTCGCGACCACTGGTGGCATCGCCTGATGCAGCAGGTGGAGACGCCCTGCGCGCCGGAGCCGATGAACGCCGAGGACGTGCTCTTCATCCTCTACACATCGGGAACGACGGGGAAGCCGAAGGGGATCGTGCACACCACGGGCGGCTACCTCACCGGGGTGGCGTACACCACGCGCGAGGTGTTCGACCTCAAGGACGACGACGTCTTCTGGTGCACGGCCGACGTGGGATGGGTGACCGGGCACTCGTACCTGGTGTACGGCCCGCTGGCCAACGGCGCCACCTGCGTGATGTACGAGGGGGCCCCCGACTGGCCGGAGAAGGACCGCATGTGGGAGATGTGCGCGCGGCACGGCGTCACGATCTTCTACACCGCGCCCACCGCCATCCGCGCCTTCATGAAGTGGGGTGACCAGTGGCCGGCAGCCCACGATTTGTCGCGCCTGCGGCTGCTCGGCAGCGTTGGTGAGCCGATCAACCCGGAGGCGTGGATCTGGTATCACACCCACATCGGCGGCGGGCGCTGCCCCATCGTGGATACGTGGTGGCAGACCGAGACCGGCGCGATCGTCATTTCACCGCTTCCCGGCGTGACGGCGACCAAGCCCGGCTCGGCGACGCGCCCGCTCCCCGGCTACTCGGCCGAGCTCGTGGACGCCCGGGCCAACCCCATCCCGGTGGGGGGCGGCCTGCTGACGCTGACCCGCCCGTGGCCCAGCATGCTGCGGACCATTTGGGGGGACGACCAGCGCTACGTGGAGACCTACTTCTCCAAGTGGCCCGGGCGGCCAGACCTGTACTTTGCCGGCGACGGCGCCAAGCGCGACGACGACGGCTACTTCTGGATCCTGGGGCGCGTGGATGACGTGCTGAACGTCGCCGGGCACCGCATCGGGACGATGGAGGTGGAGAGCGCCCTGGTGGAACACCCCTCGGTGGCCGAAGCCGCGGTGGTGGGGAAGCAGCACGAGCTCAAGGGGCAGGCGATTGCCGCCTTCGTCACGCTGCGCCTCGGCTTCCACGCCAACGGCGAGCTGCGCGACGAGTTGCGGGAGTTCGTGGCCCAGAAGATCGGCGCCATCGCACGCCCCGACGACATCCTGTTCAGTGCCGACCTGCCCAAGACGCGCTCGGGAAAGATCATGCGGCGCCTGCTGCGCGACATTGCCGAAGGGCGCGCCCTTGGCGACACGACGACGCTCGCCGACCCGGGCGTCGTGGCGAGCCTCAAGGAGCAGTACGAGTCGCAGGAGAGCTGACCGATGCCCTCCCTGCTGCGCCGCATCTTTCCCGAGTCGCTCTTTCCCCGCCGGCTCGACGAAAGCGCCGAACGTCGCATGCGCCTGGCCCAGGCGCGGGCCGAGGAGGCGCTCATCGAGACACACGTCCGCAACGCGCTGATGTTCATCGACACCCTGTCGGAAGACATGCCCTTCGACCGGGCGATCGACACGTACGTGCGCGTGATGGGCGTTCCCGAGCCACTGGCCAGCCTGGTGGCGACGCGCGTCCTCGTGGAGCTGGGAGAGGAACTCGTCCCCAGGCGCGCACTCCGGCCCAAGGCTCCACGCGATCCGCTCGCGACCGAAGGGGGCGATGGCGACGGGGCGGATCAGGCGCTGCCGATCGAGCGTCCGGCGATTCGGCTGACCGAGCGCGGATCGCACGCAGTGGGCGAGTAGCCAGCCCGGTGGCGTCAGGGGGGTGCCTGACGCTGCCGCGCGCGAGGCGGCAACGGCTCGGGGCGACCGAAAATGGCAAACCCCCGGGGTTGAAAAACCCCGGGGGATGTCACAAACGCAGGGAGACGCTTACTCGGACGGGCGCGGCTTCTGCCGAGCGCGGCGACGCGCCGCAGCCGACTTGAGCTGGCGTGCCTCGCTGGGCTTCACGTAGTGACGCTTGCGGCGAAGCTCCTTGAGGATGCCGGACTTGAGGACCTTCTTCTTGAAGGCCTTCAGGGCCCACTCCAACCGATCGCCTTCGTCGAGCTTGACTTCAATCATGGATGGGGACTCGTGGGTAACGTCGCCTGCGCGGCGGGAAATCGCGGGTGAGACAGGGGGCGGCGGGCGGCTCGGAGAGCCACCCGCGCCCGACCAGAACTAGCGACCGAGCTTCACGACGTTCTCCGCGGCGGGGCCCTTAAGGCCCTGCACCACCACGAACACCACGCCCA
>CAZVDJ010000735.1:0-2673 GCA_964626245.1 uncultured Gemmatimonadaceae bacterium | reverse complement strand
GCTCAACGATAACGGGGGTGGAGAGAGGGGGGCAACGGAGGGTGCGGGCGCGGCGCGACCGGCAACTGGATCGCCTACCGCACCGAGTCGCGCAGGAAGGCCGCGTCCCCAAACGCCGCGAGCAGCCGGTACTTGAGCTGCCGTTCGGCCTCTTCCGCCGTGCGCGCCTGCAGCGCCGCGTTCGCTGCTTCGGCCGCGAACGACTGGCTCAGCCCGCGCACGATCCGCTTGACGAGCGGCACGCTGCGCGGGGTCACGCTCAGGGTGCGCAGCCCCAGCCCGATGAGGGCAAAGGCCATCAGCGGCTGTGACGCCATCTCGCCGCACACCGAGACGTCGAGGTCGTGCGCCGCCCCCACCTCCAGCGTGCGCTTGACCAGGCGCAGCACCGACGGGTGCAACGGCGTGAAGCGCGACGCCAGGTTGGCGTTGCCGCGGTCCACGGCCAGGGTGTACTGCACCAGGTCGTTGGTCCCGATGGAGAAGAAGGCGACGTCGTCCACGAAGGCGTCGGCCCCCACCACGGCGGCCGGCGTCTCCACCATGATGCCCAGTGGCACCGCGTGCTCGAACGGCACGCCGCGCCGCTCCAGCTCACCGGCCGCCTCGTCCATCAGCCGCCGAGCCTCGCGCACCTCGTCCAGCGTCACCACCAGGGGGAGCATGATGCGGACGTCGCCGTGCCGCGCGGCCCGCATGAGCGCCCGCAGCTGCACCTTGAACATCTCGGGCTGGTCCAGGCACATGCGGATGGCGCGCCACCCCAGGAACGGATTGGGTTCCTGCGGAAAGCCGCCGACCGGGAGCTTGTCGCCGCCCACGTCGAACGTGCGGATGACGACCGGCCGGCCGTCGAACGCCTCGACTACCCGCTTGTAGGCCCGGTACTGTTCCTCCTCGTCCGGCATGGCGGCGCGGCTGACCACCAGGAACTCGGTGCGCATGAGTCCCACGCCTTCCGCCCCGCTGTGGGCCGCATGCTCCGCCTCGTCCGGCAGGTCGACGTTGGCGCGAATGGTGATGCGCACGCCATCGGTGGTGATCGCATCGAGGTCGGCGGCCCGGATCAGCTCCGCCTCGGTCTCGGCCTCGGCGGCGGCACGCGTGCGGAACTGGTCGATCTCCGCCGCGCTCGGGTTCACCACCAGGATGCCGCTCGACCCGTCGAGCACCACGTATTCGTCGCCGCGCAGGCGCGAGGTCGCCGAGCGAAGCCCCACGACGGCGGGAATGCCGAGCGAGCGCGCCAGGATCGCCACGTGCGACGTGCGCGTCCCCGAGTCGGTGGCGATCCCGGCAATCGCCTCCCGGTCCAGCTGCACCGTGAGGCTCGGCGTCAGGTCGTGCGTGACCAGGATCGCGTTCGCCCCCTTAGGGACGTCGACCGGATCGTGATCGGGGAGCCCCAGGAGCACCGACAGGACGCGAATGTGCACGTCGGTGAGGTCGCCCACGCGCTCGCGCATCATGGGGACCGGAGAGCGTGCGAAGTGCTGGCGCAACTCCATCAGCACCAGGTCGAACGCCTTCTCCGCGCCGTGGTTCTGGTGGATGTACGACTCCACGCGACCCTGCAGGTCCTGGTCCTCGAGGATGGCGATCTGCACCTCGAAGATCGCCGCTTCCTCGGGGCCGGCGTGCCGCTCGGCGCGCTCGCGCACCGACCGCAGCCGCTCCTTGGACTTGGTCACCGCCTCGCGGAATCGCGCGACCTCGGCCTCGAACTCCTCGTCCGGGATGATGTGATGCGGGACGTCGGGCACCTCCCAGCGCAGGAGGTGCACCGGGCCGTGCACGATACCCGGTGACGCAGAGATCCCGACGATGGCGCGGTCCATGGGCGAGGCGTTCGGGGTCAGCGACGGGACGTCAGCACGAGATCCTCACGGGCGCGTGGCGGCGTGGCATTCAACGTTCGCCGAACTTGTTGGCGATGAGTGCGGCCAGCGCGGCCACCGCCTCGTCGGCATCCGGCCCCTCGGCCTTGAGGTGCACCTCGGAGCCGAACTCGGCGGCGAGCATCATCACGCCCATGATGCTCTTGCCGTTCACCTCCAGGTCCTCGCGCGAGAGCGTGATGTGGCTCTTGAACCGGCCCGCCGTCTTGACGATCTCGGCGGCCGGCCGGGCGTGGATCCCGTTCTTGTTGACGATCTCGACGGAGCGTTCGGCCATCAGCGGAGCACCGAGTAGAGGGCAAAGGGGACCAGCACGCCTAACGACCACTTCCACGCCTCGATGCGCCCGTGCAGGCGCGTGACCAGGAACCCGCCCACCAGCACCGCGGCCAGCACCTCACCCAGCACCAGCGTGCTCCCCCCCACCAGCCGCTGCACCGCCAGCGGCAACGCGACCCCCGCCACGAGCGCCCCCGCCCTCGCCAGGTGCACCGGCCCGTGGCGCAGCACCGGCGTTCCCAGTGCCCCCGCCACCTTGAGCCCGTCGCGCCACCCCACGTTGATGCCCCAGATGCGCAGCGCCAGGTGCCCGGCGTTGTACGATATCAGGAACGTGAGCACCGTGGCCACCGGTCCCGCGCCCAGCGCGAAGGCCAGCAGTGCGACCAGCGCGCAGAGCGGCAGCCACGACGCCCATACCAACCGGTCGCCCACGCTCCCCAGCGGCCCGCACATCGCGGTGCGGAAGCGCTCGATCTTCCCGGGCTCCACCCCC
>CAZVDJ010000734.1:0-2678 GCA_964626245.1 uncultured Gemmatimonadaceae bacterium | reverse complement strand
TGGGCTTCAACGTGACGCGCTGGGGGTGGGAGTCGCGCGACCTGTGGTGGCGCACGCCGCTGGCCTACCTCGTCCTCTTCGCCCCCGTCGCGCTGCTGCTGCTGGCGGCGGCCCCGCTGCTGGGGCGCGCGCGGGCGATGCGCGTGGCCGCGTGGGCCTGGATCACCCTGGTGCTCTTCGTGGTCCTCCTGCTCTTCCCGCAGCTCCATGGGTATGCCTCGTTGCTGCTGGCGGCCGGGATCGCCCTGCGGCTGTCGGGAACGGCTGCCCGCCACGATGCGGCGGTGCTGCGCGGGGCGCGCGTGATCGGCGTGGCCGGGACCGCGGCGGTGCTGCTCGCCGCCACGCTCGTGCCGCGGCTGCGGAGCGCGTCGGAACGGCGCACCATCGCGGCGCTCCCCGCGGCGCCGGCGGGAGCGCCGAATGTCCTCTTCCTCATCCTGGACACGGTGCGCGCCGACTACCTGTCGGTGTACGGCTGGCGCGACCAGGAGACCACGCCCAGGCTCGCCGAATGGGCGCGGCAGGGCGTGACCTTCGACGAGTCGTACAGCACGTCGTCGTGGACCACGCCATCGCACGCGTCGTTCTTCACGGGACAGTACCCGAGCGTGCATCAGGCCTCCTTCACCACGCGCCTGGACGGGTCGCACCGGACGGTGGCCGGCGAGCTGCAACGTCACGGGTGGGCCACCGGGGGCTTCACGGCCAACCTCATCGCCACCACGATCGAGAGCGGGCTGGCGCAGGGGTTCGTGCACTACGAGGACTACCAGAACTCGTGGGAGGAGATCCTCAAGTCGACGACGCTCACGCAGGCGCACAACGTGTTGCGCGCACTGGAAACGTGGCAGGAGGGGCGGCCGATGCGCGCGGTGGTGCGCGCCTTCCTCTCCACCGACTTCGCGCCGCGGCTGGTGGAATCCGCACACGATGGCAAGCGCGCGGAGGAGGTGCGCGCGCACCTCGCGACATGGCTCGACGGACTGCCGTCGGGGCGTCCGTTCTTCGCCTTCGTGAACCTGTTCGACGCCCACGCGCCGTATCACCCGCCCGAACCGTACGCGTCGATGTTCCTGAGCGGCGGCCCGGAGCGAAAGGACCTGGCGCGCTACAAGGGGGCGCTGCGCTACCTCGATGACCAGGTCGCGCTCATGCTGCAGGACCTGGAACGGCGCGGGGTGCTGCAGAACACCATCGTCATCGTGACGTCGGACCACGGCGAGCAGTTCGGCGAGCACGGGCAGGATGCGCACGCCAACTCGCTCTATCGCCAGGTGCTGCACGTCCCGCTCATCGTCGTGGCGCCGGGTCGCGTTCCCGGCGGGGTGCGCGTGGCGCAGCAGGTGACCGGGCGCGACCTGCCGGCCACCATCCTCGACCTGCTCTCCGTCCCGCGCGACTCGGCCATCGGCGGCACGTCGCTCGCGCCGCTCTGGCGCTCGGGCGACGGGGGCACGCCGGCTGTTGCTGCTGGCGGTGCGGGCGCGCCACCGGCCCGCGGGAGCGACGTGGTGGCGGAGCTGGACCAGAACACGCGTCCCGTCCTGCGATTCCGCAACGCGCAGGGGCCGATGAAGGCGATCTTCGACGATTCGCTGCACATCATCCGCGACGGGACGGGGGTGCTGCAGGCGTACCGCTACCGGCAGGATCCGCAGGAGGTGGCGGAGCTGGTGGCCGCGGGACGCGACTCGCTCCCGTTCGTCCGCCAGCTGCAGCAGGCCGTGGACCGCCACCGGTTGCGCTGGCCGGTGGCGACGCCCGTGAAGGGCGGCGTGCGCGACCTCGAGCGCGAGCAGCCGTAGCCGATGCGACTGTCCACCAAGCGGGCGCTCGATTTCTGGGTCGGCCGGCCGGTCCTGAGCGTCCTGCAGGCGGCGGCGTGGATGCTGGGACGCGTGCTGCGGCGCGACCATCGCGTGGCGCCGGTGCGCACCGTGCTGGTGGCCAAGTTCCAGGGGCTGGGATCGCTCATCATCGCCAAGCCGGCCATCGCCGCGCTGCGCCGGGAGCACCCGCAGGCGCGCATCATCTTCTGGGGAACGCCGGCCATGGTCCCGCTGGCGCGGGAGTTCCCCGAGTTCGACGAGATCCTCACGCTCGACGACCGGTCGCTGCTGGCCGCGGGGCTGTCGGTGCTGGGGGCGCTCTCGCGCCTGTGGCGCTCGCGGGTGGACTGGGCCTTCGACCTCGAGGCGTACTCGCGCCTGTCGTCGGTCCTGGTCACCCTCACCATGGCGCGCAATCGTTCGGGCTTTGCGCTGGAGCAGCTGCGCTCGCGTCGCGTGCACACGCACCTGGTGTACTTCAACCGGTACTCGCACATCGGCGAGGCGTACACGCGGTTGTTCGGGCAGCTCCTTCCGCCAGGAGCAACGATCGACGTCAACGACTTCGGCGGGTGGCGCTTTGCGCTCGACCCGGTTCCGTCGCTCCCCGCGCGGTACGTGGTGGCCAACATCCACGCCGGGGACCTGGCGCTGGAACGCCGGTGGCCGCGCGAGTCGTTCCGCCTCCTCATCGATGCGCTGCTGGCCCGCCTCCCCGACGCCTCGGTGGTGCTCATCGGCCACGGCGCGCGCGAGATGGCGTACACCGCCCCGCTGGCCACGGGGCCCCGCATCCTGGACATGAGCGGCAAGCGCACCCCCAACGCGCCCGACTGGACCATCAAC
>CAZVDJ010000733.1:0-2682 GCA_964626245.1 uncultured Gemmatimonadaceae bacterium | reverse complement strand
TGGCGAAGACCTGCATCTGCACCACCGGATCGCGTCCGTCGAAGGCGATGGTCCGCGCCGTGCGCACGAAGTAGCGGTCGGAATACCAGCCGTCGCGCATGCGCGGGTCGAACTGGAAGAGCGACGCGGGGAAGCTCTGCAGCGCCTCATGCAGCGCGCGGTGACGCGCCTCAGGCGAATCGGCGTGGGGCGCGGCGAAGGGCGCCGTCGAAGTCATGAGCGACGGGGATTCGGCGAGTTCACCCGGACAACCTGACCGCCCGCCTTGCCGATGTCTATGGGGCGACGGCCCGGCAGAGCTCCGCCACCCCGCGTGCCATGGCCGCCTCATCGAAGCCGGCAAAGCCGAGGAGCAGCGCGCCACGCGGGCTGGCGTGCGGGTTGTCATGGACGGCGTCGCGCTCGATCGGTTGGCCGGGCGCCGTGGCGCTGGCGATCGCACGCGCCGGCGCCACGGCCAGCGCCGAAAGCGGCGTGGCGACCACGCCAGCCGCCAGGAGCCGCGCCGCCACGGCGGCGTCGTGCATCCCGGGCGGCAGGTATGCCACCAGGTGCATCCCGGCGTCGACGGGCGCCACCTCCAGCGGCGCCCCTGCCCTAGCAAGCAAGTGCAGCAGCACGTCCTGGCGCTCGGCGTACAGCGCCCGCATGCGGCGCACGTGCCGCGCAAAGTGCCCCTCGGCCAGGAAGTCGGCCAGCACCGCCTGCTCCAACGCAGCCGGATGACGGTCCACCGTGCCGCGGGCGTGCGCGAAGGCGTCGACCAGGGCCGGCGGGACGATGAGGTAGCCCAGGCGCAGCCCCGGAAAGAGCGTCTTGCTGAAGGTCCCCACGTAGAGCACGCGCCCTGCCCTGTCCATCCCCTGGAGCGAGGGAAGGGGGCGCCCACGAAAGCGGTACTCGCTGTCGTAGTCGTCCTCCACCACCCACGCGTCGTGGCGCCGCGCCCACGCCAGCAGCGCCAGGCGGCGCGCCGCGCTGAGCGTGACACCTAACGGGAACTGGTGCGAGGGCGTGACGCACGCCAGCCGTGGTGGTGGCGCGCCCTCCCCCGACGCGAGCGCTTCCAGCACGCGAACGTCCAGCCCCTCGCGATCGACCGGCACGGGGGCGAGGCTCGCGCCCGACGCCAGGAAGGCCGCCCGCGCGCCACGATAGCCGGGGTTCTCCACCGCCACCACGTCGCCCTCATCCAGCAGCACGCGCGCGCAGAGGTCAAAGGCCTGCTGCGCCCCGCTCACCACGATCACCTGCCCTTCTTCCGCGCGCACCGCGCGCGCCGGCCCCACGTAGGCGGCAATCGCCGCACGCAGTGGCGCGTAGCCGGCCGGTTCGGCATACGAGAGTTGGGTCGCGGTCAGGCGCCGCCACCGCCGGGCCAGCAGCCGCCCCCACAGCTGCATGGGGAGGTGATCCATGGCCGGCGTTCCCATGCGGAAGGCCCGCGCTCCCGTGGTCCCCAGCAGCGGCGACGAGGTCACCTCGAGCGTCGCGAGCCGAGCACCTCGACGCGACAGCCCGGTGGCGTGCGTTGGGTGCTCGTGCCGCGTGCCGAGCACCGGGCCGGGCGTCGCCGTCAGGTGCACGTCGGGCAGGACGGCCGCCACGAACGTCCCCTGCCGCAGGGCGCCGCGCAGGTACCCCTCGGCGCGCAGCTGGTCGAAGGCGAGGGAGACCGTGGTCCGCGAGACCTCCAGCGAACGGGCCAGGGCCCGCGTGCCCGGGAGGCGCGCGCCCGGCCCCAGCCGCCCCTCCAGGATCGCGGTCCGCATTGCCTGGTAGAGCTGGCGCTGCAGGGGAGCGGGCGACGCGGGATCGAGCGCCACGGTGATCGGCGCCGAGTGAGCGACGTTTCTCGGCAGTCTGGCCTTATGCATTTCGCTGGTTCTGGCCATTTCCGTACAACCAGGTTGTCCGTAACCTCATCGCCGGAGCCCGCCTTCGCCAGTCTCGGGAAAGACGTGGGCGCCGAACGCGAGCATCGACCCGCTCCCCCCATTCGCACTCCTCCACCCGGGACACGCCCCATGGACTCCACCGCCTCGCCGGCGACGCGCGCGACGCCGGCCGCCGACGCAGCACCTCACGCCCCGGCGCCCGCGCCCGCGACGGACCGCGCCCGCGTGCGCATCCATCCCGAGCGGAGCGCCCCGGACGAGGTGGTTGGCATCCTGCGCGACGGGCTCGTGGCGCACGTCGCCATTGCCGACGAACTCGGGCCGGTGGTGATCCCGATGACGTACTTCTACGACCCCGAACGTCCCCGCACGCTCTACATCCACGGTGCGCACCACTCGCGCCTCATGCGCCAGGTGGCCACGGGCGCGCCGATCTGCCTTTCCGTGACGCTGGTCGACGGGCTGGTTTACTCCCGGACAGCGCTGTACCACTCGGTGAACTACCGCAGCGCGGTCTGCTTTGGCACAGCGCGCGTGGTCGACGCCCGCGAGGAGCAACGGCTGGCGTCGGAGGGGCTCGTGCAGCGTTACTTCCCGGGACGCACCGCGGGGGTGGACTATGAAGCCGTTCCCGACGCGCACCTGCAGGCGACCGCCTTTCTGGCCATCGAGATCAGCGACGCCAGCGCCAAGGTGCGCCGCGGCGGCCCGCGGGGCCCGATGGACCAGGCGTGATCGTATAAGGCTTGGCCTGGTCGACCGTGACAACGCTCCATGCTGGTTT
>CAZVDJ010000732.1:0-2683 GCA_964626245.1 uncultured Gemmatimonadaceae bacterium | reverse complement strand
GGCCAGACGCTCCCGCCCAGCGCGTCGCCCGCCGCGGTCCAGCCCGAGGCGTGGTACTCGTTGACGCCGTTCACCAGGCCGCGCGCCAGCGAATCGAGCCGCGAGCGCACCGCGGGAATGTCGGTGTTCAGGAAGTCCATCACCTGGCCGACCTCGCCGCCCACCCCCATGATCGGGTCGGGATCGCCGACGAATCCAACGGTCAGCGTGGCCCCCGACTGCACCTCGAGCTGGCGCGCGGATCCGCGGTCGACGAGCATCATCGTGCCGAGGTAGACGCCCATCGTCCCGTCCTTCTGCATCTCGACGCGCACGCCGGCCATCTTCGAGAGCTGGTCGGCCAGCCGGTCGCGGGTGTCGCGCAGGTCGGGTGACATCACGCCACCCACCTCGGCCGAGGTGACCGTCCGGTTCACCGCGGCCACCTGCTGCGCGACGGCGTTGAGCTCCGAGACCATGCCCGAGAGCCTGCTCCGCGTGCGGTTGGCCAGGTCGTCGAGGCGGGTGGCGTAGGTATTCAGTGTGTAGGCCACCTGCTGCCCGCGCTGCCGCACCACGGCCTGCGCCGACGGGTTGCTCGGATTGTTGGCCAGGTCGTTCCACGAATTCCAGAACTGGTCGAGCGTGTTGGCCAGCCCCGTCTCCGAGGGCTCACCCATCACGCCCTCGATCTCGGCCAGCAGGTCCATGCGCATGGAGTACGACTCGCGCCCGCTCACCTCGCGACGATACGACGCATCGAGGAGCTGGTCGCGCACGCGAATGACGCCGTCGATGCTGACGCCGGTCCCGATGGAGTAGCCGGGAAACCTCGTCGGCGTGGCAGGCGCGAGCTCCGCCCGCTGCCGGGAGTATCCCTCGACTTCGGCGTTGGCGACGTTCTGCGCGACGGTCTGCATGGCCACCTGGTGGGCGGCGATCGCAGACTTCGCGACGGAGAGGAGGCTCCCGATGCTGGGCACGATCAGGCTCGCCGGTTGACGATGTACGACCCGCGGGAGGCCTCGGCGGCGCCGCGTGCGTCGCCGTAACCCACGGGCGAGCTCGTGACGCCCGCCAGCGTGCGCACCAGCTCCTCGCCGTTGGAGAGCGCCTCGCGCAGCACCTGGCGGTTGACGGAGACCTCACGCGCGAGCGATCGCGCCGACCCCTGGAGCGCCTCGCGCGAGGCATGCAGCTGGTCGGTGGCGTAGGGCCCCATCGCCTCCAGCAGCTCCCTGAGCGCGATGTCCTCGGGCTGGCCCAGGCGTACGTTGAGCGCGCGACGACGCTTGCGCGCCTCGCCGAGCGTGAGCAGCACGCGCTGCACCGCGAAGACGGAATCGTCCACGCCCTGCAGGTTGTCCGCGGCCACGGCCTCGCGCTGCTGGCGCATGATCTGGATCAGCTCGTCGATGAGGCGTCGCTCCGACAGCAGGGCGTCGGTGAGGCCGTTGACGAGCGGTTGCCACTGGGCGGGGGCGATGTGCGCCATCGCCCGCGCCGGGTGCACGGGTGCGGTGTTCATCGCGGGATCCTCGTGGAGGGGTGGGCGTCGGGGAGCGGCACGGCGTTGGCGGCCGTCGTGATGCCGTCACCGACGCGGCCATGCAGCTGACGGGTGAGGGCCTCGGTGAGCCCGCGATCCCAGCTGGCAGGGACGCTCGCGGCCAGGTGCTGGTCCATGAGCGAGGTGAACATCTCCTCGCCGGCGCCGCCGCTGGTGACGCCGTCTTCCGGGACGGTCGCGCGCATCGCCTTGAAGAGCTGCTCGACAAAGACCCCCTCGAGCTGCGTGACGGCGTCGCGAAGACGCGCCTCCGGCGAGGGGAGCGTGGAGCCGACCGATTGCGTTGCGTGGATGTTGATCACCGCGCGACCACCTCAGCGGAAATGGCGCCGACCTGCTTGAGCGCTTCGAAGATCTGTGCGACCTGGTGCGGCGGCGTGCGCACCGCCGAAAGGGCGGCGGCCAGCTGCTGAACCGTGGCGCCCGTCGGGACCCGGACCTGCCCGCGTGGCTCCTGCTGGCCAGTATCGGCAGGAGCGGCGCCAATCGAGAGCGTCAATCCCGGAATCGAGACGACCCCGGGGCCCAGGGTCAGGTCGCCCCCGGCCACGACCGTCCCCTGGCGCTGGTCGATGACGATCCGGGCCACCCGCGCCACCTCGACCTTGAGGTTCCGGATGCGGGCCAGGACGGCCGCCGGTCCGCCGCCGCCGGAATCGGAGGCGGTGATGGTGATCGCCCCCGGATCCTCGACCTTGGCCGTCCCCTCGCCCACGACCGAGTCGACCACGGCGGCGATCCGGGCGGCCAGGCCGATGTCCGGTTCGCGCAGGATCAGGCGGGTGGCGGCGGCGAACTTGGGGCGCGGCAGGTCGGCCTCGAGCAGGCCGCCCGCGGAGATGCGTCCGCTGGCGGCGTTGAAGCCGACGCGACGCCGCACGGCGTCCTGTTCGTCGACGTACAGCGTCCCCTGCGCCGTGGCGAGCGGCTGCCCGCCGACTTCGGCGATCAGCGGGGTCATCCAGAGCACCCCACCGCGCAGCGACCGCGCATCGCCCACCGAGGCGACCTGCACCTCGAAGCGGCCGCCGGGACGGAGGTACGGCGACACCTCGGCGGTGACCAGCACCGCCGCGACGTTGCGGGAGCGGAGCAACTCGGCGGGGACCACGACATCAAAGCGGCGCAGCAGGT
>CAZVDJ010000731.1:0-2691 GCA_964626245.1 uncultured Gemmatimonadaceae bacterium | reverse complement strand
CCTTCTTCTCCGGATAGATCCAGTGCACCGCCTGGTTCACCGCCGTCGCCGCCTCCCCGAAGCCGGCGGCGATAAGCTTGAGCTTGCCAGGATACGTGGTGACGTCGCCCGCCGCGTAGATCCCGGGACGCCCCGTCTCCATCAGCGTGTTCACCACGATCTCGTCCTTCTCCAGCACCAGGCCCCAGCGCGCCAGCTCGCCCAGGTCGCTCACATAGCCGAGCATGGGGAGGACGGCGTCGCACGCGACCTCGCGGGTGGCCTTCGTCTTGGTCTCGCGCAGCACGATGCCGGTCAGGCGGTCACCGTTCCCGAGCACGTCGTGCAGTTCGTGGAAGGTCAGGATCTCGACGCGCCCCGCCTCGGCCGCGCGCCGCACCTCGACCACCGTGGCGTCGTGGGCGCGAAAGCGATCGCTGCGGTGCACGAGCGTCACGTGCGCCGCTTTTCCCGTGAGCTGGTGCGTCCAGTCGAAGGCGGAGTCGCCCCCGCCAATGATCACGACGCGCTTGTCCCGGTACTCCTCCGGATCGAGTACGACATCCTGGATGCCGCGGCCGTACCAGGGCGCCGCGCACGGCTGCGGCAGGCGGCGTGGCGAAAAGGCGCCGATGCCGGCCGCGATCACGATGGCGCGGGTGGGATACTCGCCCGCCGACGTACGCAGCAGGAAGTGCCCGTCGCGCTCGTCCAGACCGGTCACTTCCTGGTTGAGGAACTCGCCCCCGCCGAACTGCCTGGACTGCTCCACCAGGGCGCGCACCAGGTCCTTGGCCAGGACCTTCGGATATCCGGCGACGTCGAAGATGTATTTCTCCGGATAGAGCGCGGTGAGCTGCCCGCCGAGCTGGGGGAGGGCATCGATGATCTGCGCGGTGGCCCCGCGCATGCCGGCATAGAATCGGGCGAACAGACCGGTGGGGCCGCCGCCGATGATGGTGATGTCGACGAGTTCGTGGGAGGTCATGCGCGGAAAGTAATCGGGGGCTGAAGGGAGGCCCGCGCCGGGCCACGTGGGCGCTCCCCCGTCGCGTTACTTTTCCGGCATGACGCTCAAGATCTACACGAAGACCGGCGACGACGGCCACACTGCCCTCTTTGGCGGCGGCCGCGTGGAGAAGGACCACCCGCGCGTTGAGGCCTACGGCGAGGTGGACGAGCTGAATGCGTGCCTGGGCCTGGTGCGCGCGGTGGAGCTGATGCCGCGCATCGACGAGGTGATCGTCCCGGTGCAGCGCGACCTCTTTTCCATCGGCGCGCTCCTGGCCACGCCCGACCACGACAAGATGCGCGAGCAGCTGCTGAAGGCGCGCATCGACGAGGATCGCATTGCCGAGTTGGAGCGCGCGATCGACGACTGTGAGCGGGAGCTGGAGCCGCTGCGGTCGTTCATCCTCCCCGGGGGGACGCCCAAGTCCGCGGCGTTGCACGTGGCGCGCACGGTGTGCCGACGCGCGGAGCGGCGGGTCGTGGCGCTGCAGCGCCAGGTCGGGCTCCCCGAGCTGGTCGTGATCTACCTCAACCGCCTCTCCGACCTGCTCTTCATGCTCGCGCGCCTGGCCAACAAGCGGGCCGGTGCAGGTGAGGTGACGTGGTAGGACCGGGGGCCGGTCACGGGCGCACGGTGGCAGGCAGTGCACCGCGCGTCGTCTCCCTCTTTTCCTACGAGGTGCGCATCGCGCCGGGGCTGCTGGACGCCGTCGGCGACGTGGTGGCCAGCCGCGCACCGGCGCATGCCGTCGTCGTCATCACCGACGACCAGGTGGACGCGATCCTGGGCGAGCAGGTCGGGCGAGCGATCCAGGCGGCGATGCCCACGGCGCGCGTGCTCCGGCGCGCCATTCCCACCGGCGAGCGGTTCAAGACTCGCGAGAGCTGGGCCTCGCTCACCGACTGGATGCTCGAGTCGCAGTGCGGCCGCGACACCACGGTCGTCGCACTCGGCGGAGGGGTCGTGGGCGACCTGGCCGGCTTCGTGGCCGCCACCTACATGCGGGGCGTCCCCTTCGTCCAGCTGCCGACGTCGCTGCTGGCCATGGTCGACGCCTCGGTAGGGGGGAAGGTCGGCGTCGACACGGACGCCGGAAAGAACCTCGTCGGCGCCTTCCACCAACCCAGCGCCGTGCTTATCGACCCGGTGGTGCTGCGCTCCCTTCCGGCGTCGCACCGGCGGGCTGGCATGGCCGAGGTGCTCAAGCACGGCATCATCGCCGACGCCGACTACCTGGCGCGCGCCATGCGCCTTGGGCCTGCAATCGTCGACGGGAGCGACGTGGCGATGTGGGAGCAGGAAGCGCTGACCGACCTGATCGCCCGGAGCGTGGAGATCAAGGCCGAGGTGGTTCGCGACGACGAGCGAGAGTCGGGGCGCCGGCAGGTGCTGAACTTCGGCCATACCATCGGGCACGCGATCGAGGCGGCGAGCGGCTACACCCTCCTGCATGGCGAGGCGATTGCCATCGGTATGGTGCTGGAGGCCGCCCTGGCCGAGGAGACCGGGGTGGCCAGCCCGGGGACTGCGGTCCGCGTGCGGGAGGCCATGGAATCCGTGTCGCTCCCCACCGCCCTCCCGCCCGGTATCTCACCGTCGGAGCTGATGGCGCGCATGGCGGGGGACAAGAAGGCCCGCCGCGGGCTGGTGGTGATGGCGTTACCGGCGCGCGTCGGGGCCATGGCGGGCGGAGAGCACGG
>CAZVDJ010000730.1:0-2694 GCA_964626245.1 uncultured Gemmatimonadaceae bacterium | reverse complement strand
GGTGAACCCGCAAAGAGCGGCGCCACGCGTTCGAAGCTCGTGTTCACCACCAGCCCCGGCGCCAGTGCCCACCGGTTGCGCACGCCGATCGAGGCCTCGGCGTCGCGTCCGTTGAACGCATCGCGTGCGCGGTACTCGCTGAACATCCGCGCATTCTGGAAGTAGTCGGCGTCGATGCCGAACACGGTGTACTGCTGCGACAGCCCGCCGTTGATCGCATACGGCCCCTCGAACGAGGTGAGCCACTCGTGCCGGCCGTACAGCCTCGCCCGGTTGGAGAGGATGTACTCCCCACCAAGCGCCCCGCGATACGACGCATCCCGCACGTCCTGCTCGAACTCGGCAAACAAAGCGCTGCGCGTCTGGCGCGGCAGCGTCCAGGTCAGGCGCCCGCGCAGCGCGCTCACATCCCGGTCCACGGGCACGAGCGCCGACTGATTCGGCGACTGCGCGCCGTCCTCCCTGGCGTAGCGATAGCCGAACTCGGCGCGCCACGCCGCCGACAACTGGCGCTCGAAGGCGAGCAGGACACCATCGCGACGCCCGTCGCGCACGTTGTCCTCGGTATGCAGCGCCTCTCCCACCAGACGCGTGCGATCGTCGAGTCGCGCCGAGAAGCGGCCGCCGAACTCCGTCCGCCCGCCGGTGAAGGTGGACGAGCTGTTCTGGAAGCCCGAGTCGCTCGCGGTCACGAAGGCCCGTCCCTCGATGCGGTCGGACTGGTGCCGAAGCTCCACGCGCGCCGCATTCCCATCCACGCTCCCCTGGCTCGTGCGCGCCCATTCGCCCAGGACGAACGTCCCCGGCGCCAGCTTCGCCGTGGCATTCACCGCCGCCAGCTTGCCGGTGTAGAGCGGGTTCTCGTCGCGGGCAAAGGTGCCGCCGACCTCGAGCCCCGTCACCACGCGCCACGAGGCATCGGCGCCGTACACCCAGTAGGTGTCGCCCTGCGGCGTCTCCGCCTCGTAGGTCACACGGATCGAGACGGGGTTCAGATTGGCATCGGCGCTGGGCACGGGCGCGCGCATCACGAGTCGCCCGGTGAGCGCCTCGATGGTGTAGTCGGCGAAGCGCGTGAGCATCCGGCGCGAGAGGATCACCGATGGCTGGTTTCGGTCGCGCACGATGATCTCGACCCGCTCGGAGTTCACCAGTCCCTCGGCACGCGACAGCGCGTATGGACCGGAGATGCCGCGCCCGGGGAGTTCATCCACCACCTGGCGCGAGCGCCCCTGCGACGCAAAGAGCGTCGCCTGGCCGCGCGATCCCTCGAAGTGCTGCAGCGCGCCGTTGAGGGTGCGGTCATACGCCCCGAGAATGCGCCGCTCGTCGGCACGCGCGGTCTGGAAGTCGCCGAACTGCGTGTAGGAGGTGCCGTCGTCCAGCCTTGCATAGAAGCGGCGCCGCGACTGTCCGTCGAACTCGCGCAGGCCGCCATCGCCGTACGTGGGGAAGAACTCGTCGGGACGAATGTCGCGGAAGTAGGTGCGGCCGCGGTCGCGCTCCGAGTCATAGGCCAGCGTGAGGAGCCGGTCGCCGGCCACTCGCCCCTTGAGGAAGAGGGCGCCGCGCGCGCCGGCCCGCACGCGACCGCTGTCGCGCGTGGCGCTCCAGTCGCGCAGCGCCTCCTCGAATCCGTCGTCGTCGCTGCCGAGTGCGTTGCCGCCGCTGAGCAGGGCGCGCAGGTCCACGCGGGCGTTCAGGAGACCAACCGCCGTGAGCTGGCGCGCCGAGGGGACGAAGCTGAGCGGGAGCGTCGCCTCACCATGGTCGGTGGTGACGCGCAGCTCTCCGCGCCCGGGTTCACCCGGCGCGGCGAGGTAGAAGGCCCCCTGCCCGTCGGTCAGCGTGACCTGCAGTCCCTGGTTGGCGACGTCGAGGGCGCTGGCGTTGACCCAGCGGCCGAGCGACGCCTCGAGCGTCGCCGCCACCGTCCCCTTCACCGGCTCGCCCGCCGCATCGAGCAGGCGCACGTACACCGGGACGAGCGTCTGTCCGTCCGCGGGAATCCCGTGCGGCGTGACGGCAACCTCGAGCCGTCCCGGCCCCTGCGGCGCACTGCCCCGTCGGTCACGCGCTGCCAGCGGGGTAACCGGCAGTTGCGAATTGCGATCGTTGAGCGTGCGGGTGCCGAGCAGGGGCGAATACCCTTGCGTCTCACCTCCACTGGGCCCCCGCGGGTGCAGCGGCGGCGCGGCGAGCATGGTGGTGCCCACGGTGCCACGTTCGTTGGCCAGGTCGTGCGCCACGCGCGCTTCGCCCCGCAGGGAGTCGCGCCCGGTCACCGGCCGAGCCGCCACGGGCTCCGACGCCGGGTACGTCGACGGCACCGCGCGTTCGCCGGCATGGGTCACCTCACCACCGCGGCGGCGCTCCAGCACGCGCTGCAGCACCTCGGGCGCGCCGGATCCGTCGGCAAAGTCGGCCTTGTGCAGCTCGCCCGCCTTCACGTCGGCAAAGCGCGAGTAGCCGTCGCCGGCGTTACGATTGCCTAACGGCGTGAGCACCACCCCAGCCGGCAGCGTGGCACGGTCGACCTTCACCACGTGCAGGCGCGACGACACGTTGTAGAACGAGTACTTGCCCTCGACGTCGGTCACCGCCGAGGAACCGTCCTCCAGCGTGACACGCACGCCCGGGATCCCCACCTCCCCCGCCTCCTGGAGTGCCGACGCGCAGTTGCACTGCGTGTAC
>CAZVDJ010000729.1:2108-2695 GCA_964626245.1 uncultured Gemmatimonadaceae bacterium | reverse complement strand
AGCGCCAAGGCCGAGGCGGCGCAGGCGGCCCCCACGGCGGCGCCGGCCGATTCGGCCGCCGCCAAGTAGCCGAACCGAGCGCTTCACCTCCGGCGAGCCCGGCGCCCCGCGGGAGGCGCCGGGCTCTCGCACGTCTGGCGGGTCAGCCGCGCTCCGCAAAGCGTCGCTTGAGGTCGATCCGGCTCACGTCGGGGGCGCCGCCGCTCGCGGCGTACACCTGCGCGCGCAGCCACGCCACTTCCTCGTCGCGCGCCGGCTCGGGCACCTCCCGCCACCACGCGCGCTGCGTGGCGTCCCAGCGGTAGCCGCGCCCCTTGAGGGCATCCTTCTGGTCGAACGGCGCCCCCGTGGCCGTCACCCGGAAGACCGGGCGGCGCGCGCTCTCGAGCAACCGCTGCATGGGCAGGTCGCCGTCGGGAAACGGCGTGGCCAGCAGGTGCAACCCGGCGTACACGTCCTCGTCGGCGCGGTGCGCCTCGTAGAAGGTGCGGGCGTGCTTGTACAGCAGGAACTCCAGCTTCGTGGAGTCCAGCCCGTACGCGGCCCACGGCACGTCCACCTGCGAGCAGGCCCAGTGGCGGTCGGCA
>CAZVDJ010000729.1:0-2098 GCA_964626245.1 uncultured Gemmatimonadaceae bacterium | reverse complement strand
AGGAAGGCGCGGTCGAAGGCGGCGTTGTGCGCGATCACCAGCACCACCTCGCCTAACGCGGCCAGGATCGTCGCCTCGTCCAGTCGCGTCCCGGCGACCCTCGCGTCCGTGATCCCGGTCTTCTCGACCACCAGCGGCGGAATGGGGCGCCCCGGGTCTTCGTACCCGATGATGGGATCGAGCAGCGCGTGGATGCGCCCGCTCCCCGGCTCGAACTCGAAGGGGACGCCGCAGAACTGGATGATGGCGTCGCTGCGTGGCTCCAGCCCCGTGGTTTCCACGTCGACGAAGAAGCCGAGCTTGAGCGGCTCGCCCGACGGCGGGGCGTAGCGCGTCACGCGCGGGAGGCGTCGCAGCACGAGGTAGTCCGGATCCCCCTCCAGCAGGCGGGCAGCGGCCTCGACCGCGGGGTCGCCCGGGCTCATCTGCTGGTGTGGAAGCGGTGCGGCAGCGACGGCAGGGCGTCAGGCGGCATGGGGCCAATCTACCCGCGGCGGCGACGGTCGCGAACGACGCCCCCCCCCGCCGTCCGGCCCCCCATCGTCGGGGATCACCCGAGCCCGCTCGGGGGATTTCGCCGTTGCCCCCTCTGGCGCAAAGGCGAACCCTAGTCACAGCATTTGGCCAACACCCGCACGTGGAGGACAGGATGTCCGTGACGTTCACTCCCATCTCTACCGAAGTGCTGTCCGGCGTGCGCCTAGGTGACGAAAGCGCACTGGAACGCCTGTACCGCGAACACTACGACGCGCTGATCGAGGAGGCGACCGCGCACATGGGCGAGGCTGGTGCGGCGACAAGGGTCGTCGAATCGGCGATGCTCCGCGCCTGGGAACAGCACGACCAGTTCGAGACCCCCGCCGCACTGGAGGCGTTCCTGCATCGTGCAGTGCACGACGGCGCCATTCGCGAGAAGTCGCGCCGGGCGGCGTTGCACCGCTTCGAGGCGCATGAGGGGGTGCACGTGACGCGTGGCAACGGGCACGGCGCGGTGAGCGTCGACGAGTCCTGGCGACACGTCACCGCGGCGCTCCACGCGCCACCGCCCGACGCGGCGGCCATCGCGCAGCACAAGGCCGAGGTCTCACGCCACGTTGCCGCCGAGCACATGGCGCACGTGGCCAGGCGCCGCTCGCCCTGGCTCACGTTAGGCTACCTGGCGGCGGCGTCCGCCGTGGTCGCGGCGGCGCTCTACGGGATCTTCCGCGAGTCGCCGGAAGCCAAGGCCGGCCGGTTCCTCCGCTCGCCCGACGCGCGCGAGATCATCTCGCGCTTTGCGCAGATCGGCAATGTCACGCTGGACGACCAGACGCGCGTCACGCTGGGGGCCGACTCGCGCCTGCGCATCCCGCCCGGCTTCAACACCGAGGTGCGCGCGGTGGGCGTGACCGGCACGGCGACGTTTGACGTGACGCAGGGGGGCGCGCTCCCCTTCGAGGTGCGGCTGGGTGACGTGGCCGTCGTCGCGACCGGGACGAAGTTCGCGGTGAACTTCGACACCGCCACGACGATGGCGCTGGTCCGCGTGGACGAGGGGACGGTGAATGTGCGCTTCGGCGAGAACGTGCGCCCCCTGGCGGCTGGCGCCACGCTGCAGGTGGACAAGGCGGGCGCCATGGCCGAGCCGTCGAAGGACGCGCTTGGCGAGGCGCTGGGGTGGACGGCGGGGCGGGTGGTGATCGTCAACCGGACGCTGCGCGAGGCGCTGGAGCAGACGCGGCGCTGGTACGGCATTGCCCTCATCCCGGCGGACATGAAGCTGATGGACCGCACCGTCTCGGTCGACGCGCCCATCGACTCGTCGCAGGCGATGATCGCCGACCTGGAGTCCACGGGCAACATGAAGTTTGGCTGGGAGGACAAGACGATGGTCCTGTACGACGCCTCCGCGGCCCCGAAGGGGAAGAAGCGGTAGGCGCGCACCGTCCACCGCCCGTCCGTGGCCGCGGCCCGCCGGCGCCTGTCAGGCGCGGGCGGGCCGCGGCGCGTCAGGCCGAGGACTGCTCGGCGATGCGCCCCACCTGGCGGATCATCTCCGAGAAGATGCGGGCGTGGAACGGGTACATCGCGTACCAGTAGAGCCAGCCGAGCAGCCCCT
>CAZVDJ010000728.1:0-2698 GCA_964626245.1 uncultured Gemmatimonadaceae bacterium | reverse complement strand
GCCTGACCGGGCTCCCGGTCTCGGTACTGGGCACGCCGCACGAGCCGGTGAACGGAAGCGCCTTCGTGGAGTGGCCCATGCCCGATCACCGGCCATTTCCCATCCCGTTCAACCCCAGCTACACCCTGCTGCTTGGTGACTGGCTCTTTCGTGGCGGAATTCGTCGCTTCCTCGAGTCCGGCCGAGGATTGTCGCTCCTCTTTCACCTGATCGACCTGGCCGAGCCGATGCCGCGCGAACGGCTGCGCGGACTGAGCTCGAGGATCTTCACCCTCTCCACCCTCAGCGCCGAGCGGAAGCGTTCGCGCTGCCAGGCCATGCTGGACCTCGCGCGACGGCACTTCCGCCTGATGACCACGAGCGAGGCGATCGCCGAATGGCGCGCGGGCCGACAGGCGTCCCCGGCCCCGTCGGTGCCGTCGGCGCTCGGGCAACACCAGGAGCAGGCGAGTGGTCGGGGCGCCTGAACTCGCGCGCGACCTGCTCGCGCTCGTCCCCCTCCCGGCGGCCGGCCCGGCCCGCCTCTGGTGGGTGTCGCTCGCCGTTTCCCCCGAGGCAGGCGCCGAGCTGCGCGCCCTGCTCACCGAGGACGAGCGTCGTCGTGCCGACGGCTATCCGCACGCGGCGCGAGGACGTCGCTTTGCGCACGGCCGGGCCGCGATCCGCCTGTTGCTGGGTGCGGCGATGTCGCGCGACCCGCGCGCGTTGCGTTTTTCGAGCAACGCCGACGGCAAGCCGTCGCTGCTGGAGCCGCTCGCGCCCTCGGGCGGGGCGCCCCCTCAGTTCAACCTCTCGCACGCGCACGATTTCGCCCTGATCGCGGTGAGCGCGGAGGGGCCGCTCGGCGTCGATCTCTCTGCCGTGGACCGGACGCTCCCCGTGGACAAGGTGGCGCCACGCTTCCTCTCGCCGGTCGAGCGCGCCGCCCTGGACAGCGCCCCAACTCACGACGCGCGGTGTGACCGGTTTGCCCGTCTGTGGGTGCGAAAGGAGGCGTGGCTCAAGGGGGTGGGGACGGGCATCTCCGAGCGCATGCGCCAGACGGACTTCTCCGCGGGGATCGACCGTCCGGTGGGCGATCCCGCGACCGCGCTGCCCATCGAGGTGGAGGGCTGGGAGGTGCGCGACGTGGCCGGCGTCCCCGACGGCTACCGCGCTGCGGTGGCGACTCGGCGCGGGGAGGGGGCGGCCGGATGAGCGCCGACCAGGTGGTCGTCCTTCTCCTGCAGCTCTGCGCGATCATGGCGGTGACGCTGCTCATGGGGCGCGCGCTCAAGCGACTCGGGCTTCCCGCGCTGGTAGGCGAACTCTTCGGCGGAATCCTCCTCGGCCCCACGGTGCTCGGCGTCGTGTCCCCGGAGACCCAGGGGTGGCTCTTTCCCGCCAGCGGGCCGGTGAGCGTGGCGCGGGAGGGGCTGGTGCAGTTCGGGCTCCTCCTCTTTCTCTTCCTGGCCGGAATGGAGGTGGAGCTTCACCAGCTGGCGCGGCAGACCCGGACCATCGCCCTCACCTCGCTTCTGGGGGTGGCGGTCCCATTCGGGATGGGGGTGGCGTCGGTCTTTCTCTGGCCTGATCTGTGGCAGATGACCGGCGGCCGGGGGGCGTGGGTCGGTCCACTCTTCGTCGGCACGATCCTTTCTATCTCCGCAATTCCGGTCATTGCCCGGATCCTCATGGACCTGGGTCTGATCCGGACGTCGTTCGGCGCGCTGGTCCTGGCGTCGGCCACGGTGGACGACCTGATCGGGTGGACGCTGTTCGGGGTGATCCTGAGCCAGTTCGGGGTGACCGGGGAGGGGTCGGCGGCGTGGGGGACGCGGTTGGCGATGTTCGGGGCGCTGGTCGCGATGATCGTGAGCGTCGGATCGGCGACGGGGCGCCGGACGCTCAAGTGGGTCATGCAGCGGTTCGACAAGGGCGGCTCGTACGTGCAGCTCATCCTGCTCGTCCTGCTGCTGGCGGCGGCGGTGGCGGAGTCGGTCGGGACGCACGCGATCTTCGGGGCGTTCCTGATGGGGGTGGCGGTGGCGCGTACGCACGAGCCGCGCAAGCAGGCGTACGCGGCGCTGCACGGCATCACGCTGCAGTTCTTCGTCCCATTGTACCTGGTGTCGATGGGGTTGCGGACGAACTTCGCGACCAACTTCGACCCGCTGCTGGTGGCGGTGGTGCTGGTGGTGGCGACGGCCGGGAAGCTGGCCGGGGCGACGGTGGGGGCCCGGCTCGGGGGGCGGACGCTGCGGGAGGCGACGGCGATCGGCTTCGCGCTGAATGCGCGCGGGGCGATGGGGATCGTGCTCACCTCGGTGGCGCTGGACTATCAACTGATCAACGAGCGCGTCTTCGTGGCGCTCATCTTCATGTCGGTCGTCACCTCGGCGTTCGGGGCGGCGGCCATTGCACGGATCATGGCGGGGCGTGCGCCGGAGCGTTGGACCGGCGAGCACATCGCGCAGGAGGCCGTGGCGGGTGCAGGCGCAAGGGCGTAGGGTGATCGCAGTTCAACCAGCACACACAGCAGAACCAGCGGAGAGAGCAATGGCGAACAGGGAGAGAAAGCCGGTCGTGATCATTGGTGGTGGACCGGCCGGAACGTCGGCGGCGCTGTGCCTCCGGAAGCTTGGCCACGAGGTCAAGCTCTTCGAGAAGCTGAAGTTCCCGCGCTACCGCCTGGGTGAATCACTCCTTCCCGGGACGC
>CAZVDJ010000727.1:0-2728 GCA_964626245.1 uncultured Gemmatimonadaceae bacterium | reverse complement strand
GCCCCGCCCGCCGCGGCGGCGTCACCCACCTCGCATGGCGGGCCGACGCCACGGCGCGCTTTCACTTCGATCCCTTTCGCGAGGGACGACGCGGCGTGTACGGGTTGGGCGGCGTGAGCCTGCTCCACGACCCGTTCGAGGCGTGGCGACCGCGCGTGCACGCCGGCGTCGGCGTGGAGGGCCCCCGGCGCGGACGACACGTCGTCGCCGCCGAGCTCACGCTGGGCGGCGGCGTGCGCCTGGGCGTTGTCGTTAGGCGTGCCCGCGCCCTCGGACGCTAGCCCCCAAAAGCAAGACCCCCTCGGGTGAGGGGGTCGCCGGTGCTACGCCGCGGTGCTGGCTTCGGTCGGCCGGTTCTGCTTCGGCGGCTGGACGAAGCGCTCGCCCAACTGGCGAATCTGCTTCAGCTGCTCCGGCGTGAGCTCGTGGTACCGGTCGGAAAGGTACTTCATGGTTTCATCGAACCACTCCCCCTGGTGCGTGGGGTCGGAGCCGATGACTCCGCATTGCATCACGTGCTGGAACAACTCGTCGCGCGCTTCATCGAACGGGGTCGGGAGCGCGGCCGGCGTGTGACGACGGGCGGGTTTCTTCGCCATGTCCTCGGGTTGAAGGGTAAGGTCAGGACGGAAAGCTAATCGATCGGTCCCGTCCGCCAAACTCTACGCACGACTCTTCGAGAACGTTCTTTCGGGCTCGCGCAGATCGGTGGGACCGGCAAGGAATGCCGCGATCATCTCGCTCAGCTCGGCCGGCGCTTCCTCGGGGACCAGGTGCCCCACCTCGTCCACCGGCTCGTACCGGGCGTTGGGCAGTGCCTCCACGAACCCCTCGGCGGTCCCCTTTGGGCACCACCGGTCGCGGGTGCCGCGCGTCACCAATACGGGGCGCCGGATCGACCCCAGCGACAGGTCCTCCAGTTCGTCCGGCTCCAGCGCCCCGGCCAGCGCCAGCAGGTGGTTGGCCCCGTCACGCCCCAGGTACGGCGCCAGGTACCGGCCCACGAGGAGCGGGGGCATGTGCCGCTCGTCGGCCACCCCGTCGCGCAGGAACGGCGTCAGGAGCGCCGATGCCCCGAAAAGCCCGCGAGACAGGCTCAGCGCGTGCCGCGCCGTCTCGCGCTGCAGGTCGCGAATCCCCGCGCCAACCAGCTGGTCCAGCGACGGCGTCCCGACCAGCACCAGCCGGTCTACACGGTCCGGACGCGAGACGGCGAGCCGCAGCGCCACGATCCCCCCGACGTCCACACCAAGGATCGTCACGCGCGCCAGCTGCAGCGCCGTGAGCGCGCGATCGAGATAGTCGGCCTGCGCCACGACCCCGAAATCGGCATCCAGCGGCCGGTCCGACTCGCCGTACCCGAACAGGTCGATCGCGAAGGCCGAGCACCCGCGCACCGCCAGCATCGGTCCCACGTGCCGCCACAGGAAGGCCGACGTCCCGAACCCATGCAGCAGGACAACGGGAGGACCGCCGTAGCCGAATCGTTCCACGTGCATCGCACCGGGCCCCACCGGGACGCGGAAGATGTCGGGGTCGGAGGGGAGATGCACCGCGTGAAGGGTCGGGAATCCGCCGGGAGAGAGAACGTCGAGGGCGGCGAAATGTAAGCGAGGTGGCGCCCGCTCCGGCGGACTGTCCCACCCTACTCCCTCACCCACGCTCCCCCTCCTAGAATTCCCTCGGCACGCGCGAGGCCCGCCAGCGCTGGGGCCTCAGTTTCCCGGCGGGAGCCCTTCCCAGATGTCCGAGCAGACGTACGACGACGGACGCGCACGGAACCTCGAGGAACTCCTGCGCGCGCTCGCCGAACGAATCCGGTGGTTGGACGCGCGCGGAGAACTGCTGGCTAACCCCGCGGAGCTGCAGCGCCTGCTGGGGGACGTCCGGAGCGAGCTGTTCCACTACGAAGTGCGTTGCACCTACGATACGCCCGAAATCGCCGAACACAGACGCATCATCGCCGAGGCGTCGGAACAGACAGAGGAGCAATGGCCAAGCAATCCATGGACGCCGGACGCGGACGAGGGTCCAACGTGGTGAAGAAGAGCGCCAAGGGAAAGCAGGGGAACTTCTACGCCCTGTTGGGGCTCGTCGCCGCCGTCCTCGGCGTCTTCATCGTCTACCAGGTGGCCAAGCCCAAGGCGGGCCCCGAGGCCGTCGCCGTCGATCCGTCGGTTCCGCTCCCCAAGGCGGAAGGGTACCTGCTTGGCAACCCCAACGCCCCGGTGCAGGTGATGGAGTTCGCCGACTTCGAATGCCCGGCGTGCGGGCAGTTCTACGTCCTCACCGAGCCCGACGTCCGCAAGCGACTGATCGAGACGGGCGAGATCAGCTATCGCTTCCTCGACCTCCCGCTCCCCGGGCACCGCAACACCTGGCCCGCGTCGCACGCGGCCGCCTGCGCCAACGAGCAGGGGAAGTTCTGGGAGATGCATGACGCCATCTTCCAGGGCCAGGACCAGTGGAACGGTCAGGCCACGTCACGCCCCAAGGGGGTGTTCGAGGGATACGCGAAGGCGATCGGGCTGGACGTGGGCAAGTGGGAGCAGTGCTACGACGAGCAGCGCTACCTCAAGAACATCCAGGCCAACCGTGCCGAGGGGGAGCGGCGCCTGGTGGGGTCCACTCCCACCTTCATCATCGGCTCGCGCATGATCCCCGGCTCCATCTCGTTCGACAAGTTCAAGGCGTACGTCGACAGCGCCAAGGCCGAGGCGGCGCAGGC
>CAZVDJ010000726.1:0-2736 GCA_964626245.1 uncultured Gemmatimonadaceae bacterium | reverse complement strand
GAGGCCGATGCGGTGTACCAGCAGGCCATGCCAACGTCAACTCCCGCGGAGGCTCCAGCTGGATCGCCTCGTCGGCTGACTTGGACCGCATGTTCGTCAGCTTCTTCTCCTTCGTCGGATTGACGTCCATGTCCCCGGGACGCGAGTTCTCCCCGATGATCATCCCGTCGTAGACCGCATCCCCGGGGCGCACGAACAGCGTGGAGCGCTCCTGCAAGTTGCCCAGTGCAAACGCCACCACCACCCCCTGCTCCATCGACACCAACGTCCCGCGCGTCCGGCCGGCCAGCGGCCCGGCCCACGCGCCATACTCGAGGAATCGGTGGTGAATGATCCCGGTCCCGCGCGTGTCGGTCAGGAACTCGCTCCGATAGCCGAACAGCCCGCGCGCCGGGATCCGGTAACGCACCCGCACCATCCCCTGGCCAGGGTTGCGCATGTCGATCAGCTCCGCCCGCCGAGGGCCGAGCTTCTCGATCACCACCCCGAGGTACTCCTCGGGGACGTCGATCATGAGCTCCTCGTACGGTTCGAGCTTCTCGCCGTTAGGGCCCTCGCGCGCAATCACCCGCGGCCGCGACACCTGGAACTCGTACCCCTCGCGCCGCATCGTCTCCATCAGGATGGACAGGTGCAGCTCGCCGCGTCCCGAGACCGTCCACGTGTCGGTGGAGTCGGTCTCGTCCACCTTGAGCGCCACGTTCCGCTCCAACTCCTTCGTGAGCCGCTCACGCAGCTGGCGCGACGTCACGAACTTCCCGTCCTTGCCGGCAAACGGCGAGTTATTGACCATCACGTCCACGGAGATGGTCGGTTCCTCCACCGAGATCCCCTCCAGCCGCTCCTGCTGCTCCACGTCCGACAGGGTGCTGCCGATCTCGACACCCTCCAGCCCCGCGAGCGCGACGATGTCCCCGGCCGAGGCGTCCTCCACTTCGACGCGGTCCAGCCCCTGGTGCGTATAGAGCTTGGTCACCCGCGCACTGACGACCGGCACCGCCGGATCGCTGGCGAGCAGTGCCACCGACTGTCCCAGCTTCACCGTACCGCGCTCGATACGCCCGACCGCCAGCCGCCCCAGGTAGGGCGAGTAGTCGAGCGTGGAGACGAGCATCTGGAACGAACCGGCCGACTCGCTCGGCGGCGGCGGCACGTGCGCCACGATGGCATCGAAGAGCGGGGCGAGGTCGACGGGCGCCTGGGACATGTCGGCCGTCGCCACCCCCTCGCGCGCCGACGCGTAGATGAAGGGCGCGTCCAGGATGCTGTCATCGGCTTCCAGCTCGATGAACAGGTCCAGGACCTCGTCGTGCACCCGCATGGGCTCGGCGCCCGGGCGATCGATCTTGTTGATCACCACGATGGGGAGCCGCTTGAGGTCGAGGGCCTTGCGCAGGACGAAGCGCGTCTGCGGCATGGGGCCGTCGAAGGCATCGACCACGAGGAGCACCCCATCGACCATGCGGAGGATACGCTCGACCTCGCCACCGAAATCGGCGTGGCCCGGCGTGTCCACGATGTTGATCTTGGTCCCCTTCCAGGTGACCGCGGTGTTCTTGGCCAGGATGGTGATCCCCCGCTCCCGCTCCAGGGGATTGGAGTCCATCACCCGCTCGGCGACGACCTGATTCTCTCGAAACGCCCCAGCCTGCCGAAGCATCTTGTCGACGAGGGTCGTCTTCCCGTGGTCGACGTGGGCGATAATGGCAATGTTCCGGATTTCCATAGCCCCGAAGTATCTCCGCGTGAGTAACGCGGTACAAGGCTCTTGCCTATCCTGACGGGTAGTGGCACTGTGTTCCTACCACGTGCCACGCCGGAGGTGTGCCATGCACCAGGAGCAGGAGCCCGCGAAGGACGCGTACCCCCTTGGCCGAGGCTACGGCCACGACTACATGCGAGGGGGCGAGGTACTCGGAGGCTACGGGTACAGTGATCGCGAGGAGTACGAACGGCCTCGCGGCGAACTCAAGGCGCGAGAATCCACCGCGCGCGGCTCCAGCAGCGACACCCGCACGTAACCCCAACCCATCGCGCCCCCCTGGTACGGGCCGGGCGCTCCCAACAAACGAATGCGGCGCGAGGGTCTCCCTCGCGCCGTTTGTCATCCGGTCCCGCCGCTCAGCGCCGCAGGCCGAAGCCGGTGCGCGCGGCCGGGGTGCGATTCTGCACGCCTCCTGCGCCGGCCCCCGCGCCCACCGGTTCCGGGCGGGACGACGCCGCGTTAGGCGCGCCGCCCAGCTCGGGCTCGACCCCCGAGAGGTCGAAGCCGCGCGTCTTGAGCGAGGCGGCGATGCTCCCCTTGTCGATGGCGCGCAGGTAGGCCTCCGTTGGCGCCACCAGCCCTTTCTCGACCAGCTCCACCAGGGCGTCGTTGAGCGTCACCATCCCCAGCCGCCGGGACGTCTGCATGACGCTGGGGATCTGGAACGTCTTCGACTCGCGGATCAGGTTGGAGACCGCGGGAGTGGTGAGCAGGACCTCCATGGCCGCCACGCGCCCGCCGCCCACCTTGCGGCAGAGCGTCTGCGCGATCACGCCGCGCAGCGATTCCGACAGCATGGTGCGGACCTGCTCCTGCCGGTCGGGCGGGAACTGGTCGATGATGCGATCGATCGTGCTGGCGGCCGTGGTCGTGTGGAGCGTGCCGAAGACGAGATGCCCCGTCTCCGCCGTCTCGATGGCGATGGACACCGTCTCCAGGTCGCGCAACTCACCCACCAGCACCACGTCGGG
>CAZVDJ010000725.1:0-2736 GCA_964626245.1 uncultured Gemmatimonadaceae bacterium | reverse complement strand
CCGCGTCTGGACCGCCGACGGCCCGGCGGGTCCGGAAAAGACCTCCTCAGCCCGCGGGGCGCCGTGCGCGACGGCCCGGTCCAGACGCCGTTGTCCTGCAGCCCGCCGGCCACGTGGAAGAACGGCTCGCGCATGTCGAAGGAGAGCTGGTAGAACTGCCCCACGGGAATGTTGGGGAACCACTCCCACGACTTCCCCTGGTCGTACGACACGTTCAGGCCGCCGTCGTCTCCCATCAGCAGGCGCCGGGGATCGCGCGGGTCGATCCACATGGTCTGGTGGTCGCCGTGGAAGTTGCCCGTCACCGGGCGGAAGGTCTGGCCGCCATCGATGGAGGACGAGAAGGCCATGCCTAACGTGTAGACGCGGTCGGCGTTCTGCGGGTCCACGCGCAGGTCGGCGTAGTAGAAGCCGCGCCCCAGCGTGTGTGCGTTGTCACTCACCTTGCGCCACGTGGTCCCGTGGTCGTCCGACCGGAAGACGTACCCCTCGCGCGTCTCGGCCACCACGTACACGATGTTGGGCGACGAGGGGGCGACCTTGATGCCGATGCGTCCCATCAGCTTCGGCAGCCCCTGCGTCATCTTCTGCCACGAACGCCCGCCGTCGGTGGAACGATACACGCCGCCCAGCGTGTCGCCCGAGCGGTGCGTCCACTGCTTGCGGTCGAAGTACCACATCCCGGCATACAGGATGTTGGGGTTCTGCGGGTCGATGTCCAGGTCCGAGGCGCCGTGCCGGTCACCGGTGTGCAGGACCTTGCGCCACTGCTCGCCGCCGTCCTCGCTCATGTACACGCCGCGCTCGGCGCTGGGGCCGAAGATGGAACCGATGGCCGCCGCGAAGACGCGCCGCGGGTTCTTGGGGTCCACCACCACGCGCGAGATGTGCCGCGTGGCCGCCAGCCCCACGTGCCGCCAGCTGCGCCCCCCGTCGGTGCTCTTGTACATCCCGTCGCCGAACGACACCGAGTTGCGGACGTTCGCCTCTCCAGTCCCCACGTACACGACCTCGTGGTTGGTCGGGTCGAGCGCCAGGTCGCCGATGGACTGCACCGGCTGGCGGTCGAAGATCGGCGACCACGTGGTGCCGGCGTTCGTGGTCTTCCACACGCCGCCCGAGGCGCTTCCCACGTAGAGGATCGAGGGATCGCCCGCGACCCCCTCCACGTCGGCGATACGACCCGACATGTTGGCCGGCCCGATGTTGCGGTAGGCGAGCGCGGCGAACGTCGACTCCGTCACCGCCGCGGCCGTCGGCGCGGGCGCCGAGGGGCGTCGCGCCTGCGCGTGCAGCTGCGCCGACGCGCCGGGGACCAGGAGCAGGAGGAGGGGGAGGAGGGGCCGGCGCGCAGCGCGCGCAATTGGCCGAATCTCGACGGAGGACATCATCGCCGCAGGCTTGGGGAGAGGGAGCGCGTCAACGGGTACCGCGCGCAATTCTACCGGTCCGGCCTCATGCGCGGGAGCCGGAGAACCCCCTTCTATCCCGTTGCCGACGCGCGCATCTTGCCCACCGGAACGCGGCACCGGGAACCCGCCTCTCGACCGCGACGTTCCCTTCCAGACCACCGAGTCCACCAAGGCCACCGAGGCCACGGAGACCAGCGAGACCCGCGAGCGAGGACGTCATGGACATCGACATGAAGAAGTACGGCAAGCTGGCGTCACTCGGCGCGCTGGGCGTGGCCGGTGGGTGTGTGGCGCTCTATGCGCTGCTCGCGTGGGGAGTGTCGCCCTCGCCCACCGGCGGCATCGATGGCGTGCACGCGACGATCGCCTACATCGGCATCGCGGTGCCGCTGCTCGCGATTGCCGCGGCCCACGTGGCGTTTGCGCGCCAGCTGGCCAACTACGCAAAGGATCACGCGCCGTAACATTGCGCGCGGCGCGTGGGTCGAGCGCCGTACATGCGAAGACGGCACGCCCGTGGTGGGCGTGCCGTTTCGTCTGTGAGGTGACCGCACGTTGAGCGCGGTGTGGCGCGGTGTGGCGCGGTGTGGCGCGGTGTGGCGCGGCATGCCGCGCGCTCACGGACTGCCGATGTCGCGCGCGCTCAGGAGATCCAGGTGCCGAGCGTCGCGCCGAAGACCACCAGCACCAGGGTGGCCGCCGCGGCCAGCGCCCAGAGGATGGCGACGGCGCGCAGCACCGTGAACGCCACGCCACGCGCACCCGTGCTCGCTCGCTCCCGATCACCAATGCCCCAGCCGCCGGCGGCGGCGGCGAGCGCAAAGGGGGGCGCCGCCCGCCACCAGTCGGGGAACACGAGCCCGATCACCGCGGTGCCGAGCAGCCCGCCCGCCGCGAGCCCCACGAGCATCGCGTCCGAGCTGCCGCGCAGCTTCGCGCGCAGCAGCACGGCGAGCGACGGCTCTTGCTGCGCGTCCTCATGCAGCGATGGCTCGTCGGAGGGATGCGTCACGACGCTAGATGTCGAGGTTGCTCACGAACCGTGCGTTGGCCTCGATGAACGCCTTGCGCGGCTCGACGTCGTCGCCCATGAGCGTCTGGAAGATCTGGTCGGCCATGACCGCGTCGTCCATGCCCACGCGCATCAGGGTGCGCCGCTCGGGGTCCATCGTGGTGTCCCAGAGCTGTTCCTTGTTCATCTCGCCCAGCCCCTTGTAGCGCTGGATGTTCACGGAGCCCTTGTCGCTGCCGCCGAGCCGCTCGGAGTAGCTCTCGCGCTCCTTCTCGTCGTAGGCATAGAACTCCTGCTTCCCCTTGGCCACGC
>CAZVDJ010000724.1:0-2764 GCA_964626245.1 uncultured Gemmatimonadaceae bacterium | reverse complement strand
ACCCGTTCGATTTCACCCTGGACCGTGCGCGCGTCGGGCTGCACCTGCCACCCGGAGAATCCGGCGCCGTCGTAGTGCAGCACGAGCTGCAGGGTGCGCACCGACATCGCCGCGAAACTTAGCCCGGTGACCCTTCAAGTCAAGCAAACGCGCGCCCTGCCGCCGCGCGCCATTCGTCAGGCGCGCAGGTGCCCCAAGCGATTGACTTCGCTTGTCCTGCGGAATCACTTTGCACCTCCGCTCGACCCCGTCCCTCTCCCCTCGTGCGCGCCGTGCGCGGCGTGTACTGCGCACGCCTGCGTCGGTGCGGGGAAACGGCCCGGGACGATACTCCCAGACATGTCCATCAAGAGCCTTCCGTCCCTGGCGCACGCCCTCAGTGTCGCCCCCGACCTGGATGCGGCGCTGGTCGCGCTCGGCGAGTCGCTGGTGGAGTCCGATCGCTCCGCCGTGATCGCGCTCTTTCGCTACGACGGGCGACGGGACATGCTGCGCGAGCGGCTCACCCCCACGGGCGATCGGGTGCACCGGGCGACGGTCGACACCACGACCGACCACCTGCCGCCGGCCGCGCGCGCCATGGTCGCCAACGGCGGGCAGTTCGTCGACCTCGGCGACCGGTCGGTCGAGTACGCGCGCCTGCTGGGGCTCACCCCGTTCGCCGATGGCGGCATCCTCTCGTTACGCGGCCTAACGACAGACGGTGACCTCTCGGCCATGCTCGCGCTGTACGAGCAGCGCCGCATGTTCGGGACGCGCACCAGCGAGCGGATGGCGCCCTCGGTGGCGCTCTTCGAACTCGCGTACGGACGCTTCGGCGAGCGCGAGGCGCGCGACGAGGCGGTGCGCACCCTCGAGGACGTGACGCAGCGCGTGCACGGGGAGTACCTGCGCAAGCTCGCGGCGCTGGAGACGGAACTGGGCCACGCCCGCGGCGCGGCGTCGCAGGCCAGCGCCGGCGATCCCGAACGCCTGGTGCAGCTGGAGCGCGACGTGGCCGCCGCTCAGGAGGACGGGCGGCGCTCGGCGCGCAAGTCGGCGTCGCTGGAGCAGCAGCTCACCGCCGCGGTGGGGCAGCTGGAGCAAGCGCACATCGAACTGCACCGCCGCAACGAGTCGCTGCGGCAGAAGACGCGCACGCTCTACCTCATCGAACGGTCGCTCCGGCTGGACAACACCGCGCACGGCGACCGGCGGCAGCTGGTGGATGGACTGCTCGCGCTCGTGGGCGACGACATGCAGGCGCAGCGCTGCTCGCTCATGCTGCGCGCCCCGGAGGCCGACACGCTCTACCTCGCGGCCGCGCGCGGGCTGGCGCCCAACATTGTCCTGGGGTCGCGCATTCCGTACGGCAAGGGCGTGGCCGGGATCGTGGCGGTCTCGCGCGAGCCGCTCCTGGTGCAGGACGCCGCCGAGGCCGACTGCCACCCGCTCCTGCGCGACCAGTGGCTCACGACCGGTTCGTTCATCTCCTTCCCGCTGGTGTACCGGGACGACCTGGTGGGGGTGGTGAACCTGACGAATCGCGCCAAGCGCGGCGTCTTCGTGGAGGAGGACGTGGAGCGCGTGAGCCTGCTCGCCCTCGTGATCGCGCTCATTGCCGCCAATGCGCGGCTGCCCGAACGGCTGCTGGAGGACATCGGTGGCCGCTAGCGGCGGCAACGCGCTCCAGCAGGCGATCCGGCGCCTGGCCTTCTCCGAGCACCTGGACGCGGAGGGGGCGGCGCAGGCGTTTGGCGTGATCATGCGCGGCGAAGCGTCGCCGGCACAGGTGGGCGCGCTACTCATGGCGCTGCGCGTGAAGGGCGAGACGGTGGACGAGGTGGCCGGGGCGGCGTCGGCGCTGCGTGCGGCGATGGTGCACCTCGACGCCGACCACCCCGAATCGCTGGTCGACACCTGCGGCACCGGAGGCGGGTCGGTCACGACCTTCAACATTTCCACGGCGGCAGCGCTGCTGGCGGCAGGGCTCGGCGTGCGCATCGCCAAGCACGGCAACCGCTCGTTCACCTCGCAGAGCGGGAGCGCCGACGTGCTCGAGGCGCTGGGCGTTCCGCTGGACGTGGCGCCCCCGGTCATGGCGCGCGCCCTGCGCGAAGCAGGCATCGTCTTCATGTTCGCGCCCAGCATGCATCCGGCGATGCGTCATGTGGGACCCGTCCGGCGTGAGCTGGCGGTCCCCACCGTGATGAACATCGTGGGCCCGCTGGCCAATCCGGCGGGGGCCGGGCGACAGGTCCTGGGTGTGGCGGAGGCGCGGCGCATTCCGCTCCTGGCCGGCGCGCTGGCGGCGCTCGGGACGCGACACGCGCTCATCGTGCACGGCGAGCCCGGCATGGACGAAGTGTCGCCGCTGGGCGCCACCCAGGTGGTCGAGGTCCGCGATGGTGCCACGCGCACGTGGTCCATCGACCCGCGCGACTACGGCTACACCGCGCTGAGGGCCGAAGGGCTGGCCGGCGGGTCACCAGCCCAGAACGCGCGGGTGGTGGAGGAGGTCCTGGCGGGGGAGGGCGGCAAGGCGGCTGCGGCCGCCGTGGCACTCAATGCAGCGGCCGCGCTCGTCGTGGACGGAATGGTCCCGGACTTTTCCGCGGGGGTGGAGGCTGCGCGGGACGGCCTGGCCCGCGGCGTCGGGCTGTCGGCGCTCGAGCGCCTGCGACGGGCATACACCGTCTCGGCCTGACCCATCGAAGGAAGGTCGAGGAGCGGCGCGCGGGGCGATGCTCACGAAGACCGGCGACAGGCCGGACTCCGCGGCTAG
>CAZVDJ010000723.1:0-2764 GCA_964626245.1 uncultured Gemmatimonadaceae bacterium | reverse complement strand
GGAGGCGGGGAACATGATCGACCTCGACTCCAACCCCACCAAGCTCATCGAGGTGGTGGAGATCGGGAAGCAGCTGCTCATGACGCGTGGCGCGCTGACGACCTTCTCCATTGCCAATGACGTGGCCAAGTATTTCGCCATCATCCCCGCGATGTTCCTGGCCGCCTATCCCGAGTTGCAGGCGCTCAACGTGATGCAGCTGCACTCGGGCGAGTCGGCCATCCTGGCGAGCGTGATATTCAACGCGCTGGTCATCGTCGCCCTCATCCCGCTGGCGCTGCGCGGGGTTCGCTATCGCCCCGCGCCGGCGTCGACCGTGTTGCGCAACAACCTCGTGATCTATGGCCTCGGTGGGCTGCTCGTCCCGTTCGCGGGGATCAAGCTCCTCGACATGGCCCTGGTCGTCCTTCGCCTGGTGTAGGCACATGTCCATGCTCCGCAGGCAGTTTCGTCCGGCGATCGTGCTCACGCTCGTCCTGTGCGTGCTCACCGGCCTGGTGTACCCCGGCATCGTCACGGGGCTGGCGCAGCTGCTCTTTCCACGACAGGCCAACGGTTCGCTGATCACCGTGAACGGCCAGGTGGTGGGGAGTGCGCTGATCGGGCAGCCCTTCACCCAGGACTGGTACTTCCACTCGCGTCCCTCGGCGGCGGGAAGCGGCTACGACGGGAGCGCGTCGTCAGGCACCAACAAGGGGCCCACCGACCGCCAACTGGCCGACACGCTCATCGCGCAGTCGGTGGACGAGGCGATCATGCGCGACGGCGCCGTGAAGGGCGCGATTCCCACCGACATGGTGACGCGTTCCGCCTCGGGACTCGACCCGCACATCTCTCCGGCCAACGCCGCGCTGCAGGTGGCGCGCGTGGCGCGCGCACGCAACGCGGACAGCGCCGCCGTGCGCGCATTGCTGGAGCGCCAGACCGAAGGGCGCCAGTTCGGCTTCTTCGGCGAGCCGCGGGTGAACGTGCTGCTCCTCAACCTCGCGCTGGACTCCGCCTTCACGCGACCCGGTGCCGCCGCCGCGCCGTCGCCGGAGGGGAGGCGCAAATGACGCTCGTTCACCTCCAGCGGCGTGGCTCGCCGGTGCAGCATGCGCACCGCTCATCCCACTCCTGCACCCGGGCCATCGGCCGTGTCGCGGTTGCCGCGCTGCTCGTGTCCGCACCGTGTGTCCTGCAGGGACAGGAGACGCACGATAGCGCGGGTATCACCGTGAAGTTCGGTGGCTTCGTGGATGCTTACCATGCCTTCGACTTCAACCGCCCGCGGACGCTGGACCGCGCGTACACCACGCAGCCAGCTCGGCATAACGAGTTCAACGTCAACCTCGCGTACGTCGACGCCGTGTTGTCCGGTGAACGTGTGCGCGGGCGGCTGGCGCTGCAGTTCGGCACGTCGGTGCAGGCCAACTACGCCGCGGAGCCACGGGTGGGGAGCTACAGCGGGGGCGACCTGTCCCGTCACCTGCAAGAGGCCGTCGTGGGGGTCAGGCTCTCGCCGACCCTCTGGCTCGACGGCGGGATCTTCTTTTCGCACATCGGGAGCGAGACGTGGATCTCGCGCGACAACCTCACGTACACGCGCTCGCTGATTGCCGATTACTCGCCGTACTACCAATCGGGGGTCAAGCTCACGTGGCAGCCCTCGTCCACCGTCACCGCCCAGCTCAACGTGGTGAACGGGTGGCAGATCATCTCCGAAACCAACGAGGACAAGGCGGTCGGCGGCCGGATCGACTGGGTCGTCTCACCCAAGGTCAGCCTTTCGGCGTACAATCTGATCGGGAGCGAGACGCCGGACAGCGCGGCGCGCCAGCTGCGCGTGTTTCACGGGGCCTCGATCAAGCTCGTCCCGCGCGACAGGGTGACGCTGCTCGGCACCTTCGACTTCGGGTCGCAGGAACTGGGAGGCGCGACCGGGCGCTGGCATGGCGCGTCGCTCATCGCCCGCGTGCAGGCCACGCCCACGGTGGCGCTGGTGGGCCGAGTCGAGCGGTATGACGACGAGAAGCAGGTGATCATCGTGACCGGCATGAGTCAACCTTTCAAGGCGAATGGCGGGTCGGTGGGGATCGACGTCACGCCGGCGCCACGTACGCTCTGGCGTACCGAGCTGCGCGCGCTGGTTGGGAGTGACGCGGTCTTCCCGGCGCGCGACAACGCCAGGAAGTCGAATGCAGTGCTCGTCTCTTCCCTCGCCCTCACCTTCTAGTCATGCGGCCGTGACGTGACCGACCCCGCCGCCACCCACGACACCACCGGTTTCTTCGAGATCCTCCGCCGCCGGGAGCGGGGAAAGCTCAAGGTGTACGTGGGATCGGCGGCGGGAACCGGGAAGACGTTCCGCATGCTCCAGGAGGCGCACGACCTGCGGCGACGCGGAGTGGACGTGGTGGTCGGGTTCGTGGAGACGCATGGACGTGCCGAGACCGAGGCGCAGATTCGCGACCTGGAGGTGGTGCCCCGTCGGAGAATCGCCTACCGCAGCGTCTCGCTGGAGGAAATGGACCTCGACGCGCTCGTGGCCCGCCGGCCGCAAGTGGCGGTCGTGGACGAGCTGGCGCACACCAACGTGCCGGGTTCGCTGCACCGCAAGCGATGGGAGGACGTGCTCGCCCTGCTGGACGAGGGGATCAACGTCATCTCGGCGGTCAACGTGCAGCACCTCGAGTCGCTCAACGACGTGATCCAGCAGACGCTCGGCGTCACGGTGCGCGAGACGGTGCCCGACGGGGTACTCGCCTCGGCCGACCAGGTGATC
>CAZVDJ010000722.1:0-2767 GCA_964626245.1 uncultured Gemmatimonadaceae bacterium | reverse complement strand
GCCTGCGGCGGACCTGTCCGTACGGACGCGCAAGTCGCGCATAGGCGTCGGCCAGGGCGCAGCCGGGCGCGGAGCTGCGGGCCAGCGCCAGCAGCCAGCGATCCAGACGGTCCGTGGGCGCGCCGGCGCCGGGCGCGGCGCGCACGTACGCCGCGGCCGACGCGCTCGGTGGCACCGGCGTCCCGAGGTACCTCGCAAAGCGCGCGAACTCGGCTGCCATGACCTGCATCGTGTCGGTGGACTGGGCCGTCGGCGCCATCGGCGCGTGTTGGCCGCCTCGCGGCGCGCCCTCCACCGGGCGATCCGGCAGCGCTGCAACCGCGGAGCGCATCACATCGGGAGTGCGGGGCGATGGCAGGTACTTCGCGGCGAGCCGATGCGGCGTCGCGACGCTGTCATTGACGAACGACGCCATCTGCCCCGCGGTGACGGGCAACCGGCCGCCAAGCAGCGACTCCGCCAGGGCGAGCATGCGCCGGATGGGGGCGAGCGGCACGCCAACGACGCGACGCGCCGGCCGTCCGTGCGCCGCGCGCATCGCGGCGAGCACCTGTCGCATGGAGGCCCGCGTCGCCCCTCCCACCTCCACCGCCTCCGCGGCGGGTTCGGGGGCAAGGGCCAGCGCGAGCAGGAACGCCGCGAGGTCATCGACGTGCACCGGCTGCAGCTGCACGCGGCCGGATCCCAGGACGATCGGCGCCGCGCCTAACGCCAGTCGCTCCAGCCCCTCCTGCACCGGACTCCCGTCGCCCAGGACCATGGTGGGTCGCACGATGGTGAACGGGATGCCGCTCGCCCGCACCATCGCCTCGCCCTCCCGCTTGGCCTCGGCGTACGGATACCAGCGGCGGTCGGCAAAGGCGGCCGCGATGGAGGAGACGAAGACCATGTGCGAGGCACCGGCCGCGCGCGACGCCTCGAGCAGGGTGCGCGTTCCCTCCACGTTCACCGCGCGCATCACGGCGGGAGCGAGGCGGCCGGTCGCTGCCGCCAGGTGCACGACGACCGCGCCCGGCGGAATGGCCCCGGGCGCGATGGTTCCGGCGGCCAGGTCGGCGCGCACCACGCGCCACGTGCCGGGCAGGGGCTGAAGTCCCGGGAGCGCCGCGGGGTCCCGCACCAGGAGGACCACCGTGCGATCGGCGGCGTGCGCGCGCGCCAGCTGCACCAGCCGGCGTCCAACGAAGCCGCTCGCGCCAGTGATCGCGATCGGCGGCAGCGACGATGGCGACGCTGCCATCAGGGCGTGGCGAGCGTCAGGGGGCGGAACGCTTGCTCAGGGCGCCGGCACCCTGCGTGCGCGGCGACAGCAGCTCGCGCCACAGCTTCCAGCGCACGCGAAAGACGCCCTTGATGTCGTCCCATGCGGTCTTGACGATCTTCACGCGGCTGTCGTCGTCCTCGATCCACTGCACCGGGATGTCGGCAATGCGATAGCCGCGCTTCTCGGCGAGGACGAGCAGCTCGGTGTCGAAGAACCAGCTCTGGTCCTTGACCTCGGGGACCAGTTCGGCCATCGCCTGCCGGCTGATGGCCTTGAATCCGCACTGCGCATCGCTGAAGGACGTCCACAGGACCGCCTTCACGAAGAGGTTGTACGCACGGGAGATGAACTCACGCTTGGCCGAGCGGGTGGTACGCGAATCGGGAAGCAGGCGCGACCCGGTGGCCAGGTCGAATCCGTCCACGACGATGCCGTGCACCATTTTGGGGAGCGCGGGGAGCTCGGTCGAGAGGTCGACGTCGGTGTAGCACATCACGTCGGCGTCGCTCTGGCTCCACGCGTGGCGCAGGGCCCGCCCGCGCCCGCGCTGCGGCAGCTGCAGGAACTTCACGTCGTCGTGCGCCGCCACCAGTGCGCGCGCCACGTCGTCGGTGCCGTCGCTCGACCCGTTGTCGACGATCACCACCCGCCAGCGACAGGGGAGCGCCTCGCCCAGGAACTGCCGCACCGTCGCAACGCTTCGCGCCAGGACGTGGGCCTCGTTCAACACGGGGATGACCACGTCGACCATGGTCGCGGAGTCCCAGTGACGAAGCCGTTCGGGGCGATAGGCCGGCATGCGCTGCCTGGATCGAAGAGTGGCGGCCGGGACCATCCCGGGACGCGGTGGCGCCGAACTAGTGCAGAGGGCGTGCCGCCACCATCGGTCCGGTCAGCCCTGCGGGTCGCCCGACCGCGTCGCGTCCCACGGCCGGTCGACCTTCCAGATTCCGTAGATCATGGCCGCGGTGAAGAGCATGACCGGGAGCGCCGACGGGCGCCCGGTGAGCCACGGCGCATACTGGGTGGCCATGCGCCCCAGCGTGGAGAGCCACGGCAGCTGCAGCCCCTCCACGAAGACACGGATCAGGTTCTGGTGCACGCCGTACTGGTTGCGCACCATCGCCATGGACCACGAGACGGTCATCGCCAGCAGCAGGACGCCGTACGCCAGGGCGCGCGGCATCCGAATGAGCACCGCACCCGCCGCCAGGAAGAGGAAGGGCACCACCGGCATGAGGTAGCGAATCCCCGTGCTCCACTGCAGGCGCGTGTACGCGATGGCGCTGAAGAAGACCAGGTAGGCGACGGTGATGGCGAAGCAGACCAGCAGCTCGCGGCCGGGAATCACGCTGCGGCCGCGGCGCAGCAGGAACGGCGCCCCCAGCGCGATGACCAGGAGCGGGGCCGACACCAGCAGGCCGAACGACGGGTGGAAGAGCAGCGCCATCAGCAACCCGAAGTTTGGCCCGGTGACGCCCTGGTAGCCCTGGTCGCTGTAGA
>CAZVDJ010000721.1:0-2775 GCA_964626245.1 uncultured Gemmatimonadaceae bacterium | reverse complement strand
ACCACGGGGGTCGCCTCCAGGAGCGATTCCAGCCGCGCGATCTTGCCCGACTCCATCACGGTCTCGACGCCGGCGCCATTCATGATGGCGACCCCCGCCGAGTCATACCCGCGATACTCGAGACGCTTGAGCCCCTCGAGCAGGAGCGGCGTGGCGACCTTCGCTCCGACGTACCCAACGATTCCGCACATGGTGTCCTAGTGGATTAGGCGGTCAGCGCATCGAGTGGCGCGCGACAGCGACGAACCAGTTCCCTCGCCTCCTCCTCCGTGGGCGCCTCGGCGATCACGCGCACGATCGGCTCGGTGCCCGACGGCCGCACGTGGACCCATCGGTCGGGCCAGGTGAGCCGAAGCCCGTCCTGCGTGTCCACGTCGGCGCCAGAGAAGGCCTCCCGCAGGGAGGCATAGACCGCGTCCAGTGGCACTGGGGGACGGTCCAGCTTGTCCTTCACGATCCGGTACTGCGGATACCGCGCCACGACTGCAGACAGCGTGCCGTTGGACTCATGCAGCAGTTGGAGGATCAGCGCCGCGGCGAGTGGCGCGTCGCGACCGAGATGCAGGTCGGGCAAAATGACCCCTCCGTTCCCCTCGCCCCCCACGACGGCCCCCACGTCCCGCATCTTCACGGCGACATTCACCTCGCCAACCGGGGCGAGAATTACCTCGCAGCCCGCCTCGGTCGCCACGTCGGCCACGACCCGGGATGTCGACAGGTTCGTCACGACGGGGCCACGCTTCCGTCGCACGATCACACGGGCGGCAAGCGCCAGGGTGTAGTCCTCGCCGATCGCGCGCCCCTGCTCCGAGACGAGCGCCAGCCGGTCGACGTCAGGATCGGTGGCGAAACCGACCACCGCCCCGGACCGCTTCACCAGCGCCTCGAGTTCGCCCAGGTTCTCGGCGACAGGCTCGGGGGGACGATGAAAGCGGCCGTGCGGCTCCAGGTTGATCGCGTGCACCTGGCACCCCAGCCGCTCCAGCAGTCGCGGGAAGATGGTGATCCCGGCGCCATGGCAGGCGTCCAGCGCGACCTGAAAGCGGCGCGCGCGAATCCCTTCCACGTCGAGAAAGGGGAGCGCCAGAATCGCGTCGATGTGCCGCTCGATCGCCGAGTCGTCGGTCGAGACCTGCCCCAGCGCGTCCCACGTGGCGCGCGGAACCGCACGCCCGTCGAGAAGGGCGCGCATCGCCTTCCCTTCCTCGCCGTCCAGGAAGAGGCCCGACGGACCGATGAACTTGAGGGCGTTCCACTCCACCGGATTGTGCGAGGCGGTGATGGCAAGTCCGCCGGCGGCATGGTGGTGCTCCACCGCCATCTGCACGGTGGGCGTCGGGGCCATCCCGATGTCGATCACGTCGGCGCCGACGGACTGTAGCGCTGACACCACGGCACGATGGAACATCGGGCCGGAGACGCGACTGTCGCGACCGACCACAATGGCCCGAGAGGGGGAGCGGCCAACGGAGAACGCACCGAAGGCGGCGGCGAACTGGCAGGCCACTTCGGGAGTCAGCGCCTCGCCCACGCGACCGCGCACGCCCGACACGCTCACCATCAACCCCTCAAACTGCATTCCGTGCTCCCGTTCGAAGTCGGAGGAAACTAGCGGCGAAGACGTTGCAGACAAGGCACTTACGACGTGATGCATATCACACAAGCGGCGCGCGAACGCGCCCTGACCTAACGAGCGACGCCCGCGCGCGTCGCGCAGGCGCGGGCGCTAGCTTGCCCGCTCGGTCGGCGTCCCCGCCCTCTGCCGGCCTCGCCCGCTCCTCGACACTCGCGCGCGAGGCGACCCCGGCATAGGACGCGCCATCCGGCCGAACTTTTCTTCCTCCCCAGATCTCCCCCGTGTCCGACCCCCTCGCCCATCTGGCCTTTGCGCTCGCCGCCGGCAACGGGACTGTCGACGGTCACTCGTCGCGCACGCTCGTCGCCGCCGGCCTCGCCATCCTCCAGCGGGGGGCCGCGGTGGTGCGCGCGCTGCACGGGCGGCGCTCCGCCGTCGTGCTGCCGCCTGGCGCCGGGTGGGTGGCCGCGATGGCCGCGAGTGAGGGGCGCGCCGCCGTGCTGATCGACCCCGCGCTCCTGCCGTCCTCGATCGACGCGGCGCTGCGCGCGCACGACGTCGGCGTCGTCCTCACGACGCAGGCGCTGGCGCCACGCCTCGCGCGCGGCACGCCGCACCTGCTGCTGGACGAGGTACCGCGCCAGGCCACCTGGCACGCGGGGGACGGGGCGACGCGCCCGCTGGGGCTGGAGAGCCACGACGGTTTGCAGCTGGAGGGCGACTCCGCGGTGGAGGGGAGCGCCGAGGAGGTGTGGCGGCTCGTGCACGTCGATGGGACGGCGCACGCGATGACACATCGTGACGTGCTGGGGGGCGCGCGCGCCGTCGTCGCGGAGCTGCGCCTGGCGGCGCGCGACCACGTGCTCCTGCTGGACGGCGGCGTGTCGACCGAGACCATCGTCTATGGCGTCGTGGCACCGCTGCTGGGCGGCGCGCGAGTGACGACCGGCGATTCGCTCGATCGCCGCAGCCTGGCCGGCGGCGCGAGCGACGCGATGGCCGAGCTCGCGGCGCTCGAGGACGAGGGGGTGTCACTCCTGGTGGCCCGTGCCGCCCGGTACGAGGTGCTGCTCGCGGCGCTGGCGCGTCGCGGGGCGCCGCTCGATGCACCGGTGCTGCAGCACTGCATTGCAACTGGCGGACCCACGCCGGACCTCGGGGCGCTGGCGGAGCGCTGGCCGGGTGGCGGCTACCGCACC
>CAZVDJ010000720.1:0-2776 GCA_964626245.1 uncultured Gemmatimonadaceae bacterium | reverse complement strand
GCACGGCCCGGGGATGCGAACGCAGTGTCAGCCGGCCGTTTGCACCCGGCCGGCGAGGGCGCTGCCTATTTCGGTTGCGCCACCAACCGCGCGACCGCGTCCATGCCCGGGTCTCGTCCCGCCAGGTACGCCTCACGCGTCCAGGGCGCAGGCACCTCGGGGGCGAGCGTCGGGACGCTGATCGGGTCGCGTACGACCGCCCCGTGGCAGTCGCGATACGCGCGGCAGCCGTTGACGTAGTCGTGGCGCTCGGTGGCCGTCCCCACCATGATGAGCGAGTTCGCCAGCTCCGTGGGCCGCCCCTCGGCCCACATCTCCAGTCGATCGCCCACCTCTTCGCCCACGATGGTCACGCGATCCGGTGCCGATTGCTTCAGGTACCCGACGCTGGAGATGGCCGCTGAGAAGGTGTAGGGGCTGGTGAGGGCGAATACGCGCCCCGGCACGAGGGTGGGGAGCGCTCGCACGAAGTCGCGCGTGGTGTTGAGGTCCCCGCCTCCATTGAAGCGCATGTCGAGAACGATGTGTGCCGGCTTGACGCGTGAGATGACGGCGCGTGCCGAGTCGAGGAACGACCGGATGGGGAGGCCCGGGGCATTGTTGTTCTGACGGAGCTCGACGATGACCGCGCCCAGCTCGGTGGCCTCGCGAATTCGGAAGGGGACACCGGGTTGCTGGAGTGACCACGGGAGCTGGCCGGGGGCACGCAGGATGCGCCACGGGGAGGAGTCGGCGGCGATCGCTTCGCCAAAGAACCAGCGCTGCGAGCCCTGCCTGGGGGCGTTGGCGTTAGGCGGCTCCGCGGCGATGCGACGGTCCACGCTCCTGCCGTCCAGGAGCTCGAATCGGTACGTGGCCGCGTCCGCCCCGCGGGCAATGCCGAGGGCGTGGAGCAGCTGGGGGCTCTCCAGCGTGAACGGGGCGAAGCGGTCGCGCCATGCCGGCGTGCCGCCGTGCAGCTGATGCGCCGCCGCACGCGCCTGCGCCACCGGCCGGCCGTCGATCGCCGTAAGCCGCGCACCAAGGAGCTCCTCGTACTCGGGACGCGCGCGCATCACGACGAAGTCCTGGCCAAATGGCGAGAGGCGGAGCCCGATGCGATTGAAGCGGTTGGAACGGCGTGCGGCGGGGACGCTGGTGTGGCCGTTGTCGGCCGTGGCGACGATGCGCGCGACGGCGAGCTCGAAGGCGACGGCGGAGATGGTGTCCGCCGCGCCGGAGAGGGAGTCGAGGCGGGCGATGGCCAGGGTGCGTGCAGGCGGCGACCAGGACTTCTCGACCTCGAGCATGAGTTGCCGCAGCTGCGCGATATCGGAGCGTCGCGCCTCGGGTGTCACGCTGGGAGGTTGCGCGGCGCAGACGGTGACCGTCGCGAGCAGGAGCAACGGCAGGAGGACGGATGGGAGGTGACGACGCGTGGTGAGCATCGAGGATGTTCGCGGTTGGGGGGGCACGGCGTGGCCGGAAGCGTCGCCAGAGAACGAGTAGCGCTACGTCGTTCGGCAAGCAGAGAGGTATGGGACGAAGCGCATGTCCGCGTGCGGGAAGCGGTGAGACTTCTGTGTGACGTGACGGGGCGCGATGAGACGAGTGCCCCCGCGGGGGTACCCGACTACCGCTCCGGCACCCTGAACTCCGCCGTATCCCAGTCGCGCCAGCCGGCCTGCCGAAGCAGGGCGCGGAAGCGCGGATGCCGGCGAAACGGCGAGAACATCGGAAAGTTGCGCAGCATCATCATCGACGGATCATGCTCCTCGACGGCCTGCTCCAACGCGCGCATGCCGGCGTCCAGGTCGCCCAGTGCGGCATGTGCCAGTCCGAGCACGCTGGCTTGCACGTGGCTGGACGCGGCCCGGCGCTTGAGCGTATCGAGGAGCGTCTCGGCACGTCGCCGCTGCCCGGCCAGCGCACAAGCGACGACAAGGCTCCCCATGGACCACGGGTGCCGGTCGGAGAGAGTGGACTCGGCGACGGCGGCGGCGACCGCCTCGGCCCCCATCCCCTTGCCGGCGTACGCGGCGCTCAGCCAATGATAGGCCAGGAACGATGGGGCCTCGATGTCGATGGACTGCAGCAGCGCCTCGATGGCCTCGTCGTATCGCTCGGCGGCCAGGAGCTGCTGTCCGTACATGATGCGCGAGAGGCCGGGGGCGCCGACCGTCGTGGCAGCGCGCAGCGCGTTGGTGCGTTCCCACTCGTGCGGTCCTTCGTGGCAGAGGCGCACAAAGGCGAGCCGGGCCCGCGCCATGGCGAGCGAGGGATCGAGTTCGAGCGCCCGCTCCAGCTCGCGCGTCCCTTCCTCGAAGTCGCGGTCCACCCAGAGGAGCGAGGTGCCGCGCGCGAGGTGTGACTCGGCCAGCTCCGGTGCCAGGCGCATGGCCTCTCGTGAGGCTGCGTCGACCAGGGATGCGGCGCGACGCGCGGGGAGGAAGCCGTAGAAGGCAAGCTGTGTGTAGGCGTCGGCAAGGGCGGCGTGCGCGCGCGCGTGCGATGGGTCGAGCGCAATGGCCTCGCGAAACTCCTCGAGTCCCTGCCCGAGTCCCGCCCCCTGCGGGGTCCAGGCGCGCATGCCCGCGGCGAACAGCGCGTCGGCCTGCTGGCGTGCGGTCGGACCCGTGGGGAGGCCGGCGGCACCGCGGAGCTCGCGCGCCGTTGCATCCGCAATGGTTGCGGCGCACGCGTCGAGCGCGTCGAGGGCGTGCGACATGGGAAGATCGAAGCGATCGGTCCAGAGGAGGGGGCCTCCGGCGGGACGGGTGAGGCGCGCGGTGACACG
>CAZVDJ010000719.1:0-2777 GCA_964626245.1 uncultured Gemmatimonadaceae bacterium | reverse complement strand
CCCCGAGGGTCGCCCCGGTGGGCACGGCGGACGCGGCGGGGGGCGCCGCAAGCGGCGGCGTTAGGCGACGGCGAGCGACGCCGATAGGCGCCAGCGAATGGCGCGCCTGGCGGGCGGCGCCTGCTGTCGAACCCGCGGCGTCACTGGCCGCGATCCACGACCCGCGGCTGCGCAGCTACCAGTTGAACTGCAGCCCCGAGGTGACGATGCGGTCGTGCTTGCGCCGACCCGGCTCGGGCAGGTTGTCGAAGCGCACCACGTACCCGAGCTTCATGGCCACGTGCGTGGAGAGCGGCGCGACGAGGGCGCTCTCGGTGTTCACGCGATAATCCTCGGAGACCTCGAGGCTGGGGAGAAACTCCACCGCCTGCTGGAAGTACGCCGCCTTGGTGAAGTGATGGCGGAAGGTCGTGGCACTGCGCACCGACGCGAAGGTGATCGAGGAGTCGTCGGTGGACCGCTGCTGGTTCATCGCCAGGCCCGCCTCCACGGTCCAGGTATCGTTGGCGGCGGTGAGCAGCTTCGACGACACCCCGAGCGCCTCCTCGAAGCGGCGCGAGATGCCCGCGAACGCGTTCCGGTCAAACCCGACGAAGCCAAAGAGGGCCAGCCGCGGGTGGAACTTCCAGTCGCTGCGCCAGTTGGTGAAGAGCAGGTTGGACGTCTGCCGGCCGTCCTGGCTGGCGTAGACGGAGCCGAACTGCTGCTTGTGTTCCCACCGGCCGGCGCGAAGGACGAGCTTCTCGCCGAGGTTGAAGGTGGAGACCTCCGAATTGCCGGTGGTACTGACATAACCGACGTCGGCGGTGAACTCGCGCGGCTTGGGCGCGTCCTGCGCCCGGCTCCCCGTCGGCAGCAACGTCGCCAGGACCGCGAGGAGCACACGGCGCGACGCGACTTTCGTGGGCATGACCGGCCTCCCGGAGTGGTCGGCGGCCGCTCCATGCGGGCGCCTTGCCGGTCAACCTAGCCATCGGGCCACGGCACCGGCAATCGGACCGGGGTGCCCCGCGCGGGACACCGGGGCTGCACCCGCGCGTCGCCGGCGGTGTGCCGTTAGGCGGGCTCGGTCGCGCCCTCGGATGGGGCCGTCAGGCGCAGCGTGGTGGCCACCTGGCCGGCGTGGCGCTGGGCGTGCTCTGCCGCGTGGAAGAGCAGCCCGAGGACCGTGGAGGGGAGCGCGGCGCGCCCCACCTGCCGCGGCGCCAGCAGTGCCTCCAGCGGTTCTGCCGACCACGTCCGCAGTTGCGCCTGCGCGTCGTCGAGTGCCTCGGCCACCTCGCGCCAGAGCGCCGCGCCGTCCGGCGCCGGGTCCGGGGGCACCGACTCCTGCTCCAACCGGACACGCTGCGCCTGGCTCAGCGCGCCCCCCCTGGCGTACGTGAGGAGCCGGTCCGTGCTCGCCGCCAGGTGCCGTGCGTGAAAGGCCACGCTCGCCGCCCCGGGGCGCGCACGCCAGGCCACGTCGGCCGATACCGGCACCAGCAGTCGTTCCAGCTCCTCGCGAACCTGCGCCAAGGAGTGGGCCGCCGGCTGCAACACCGGTGCGATGCCAGGCAGCGCACCGCGCAGCCACACTTCCGGTCGGGTCACAGGTAACGCGTGCGCAGGATGTCCAGGTGGTGCACTTCGTGCCCCGCCGTGACCCACGCCGCCGCGCGCACGCTCATCGGGTTCCCCGAGGCCACCCCGCGTCGCATCCACTCGGTGGCGTTCATCGCCGCGAAGAGCAGCACCGATGCTCGCCGCACCGCCTCGAACTCGTCCAGCAGCGAGCCCAGCGTCCGGTCGTTGAAGGAGGCATTGGATACGAACGCATTCTCGTCGAACGAGGCAAGCGCCGTCTCGTCGGCACGGGCGAAGCGCAGCGCCCGGTACGTGAAGATTCGCTCGGCGTCGACCACGTGCCCGATCACCTCGCGCACGCTCCACTTTCCCGGCGCGTAGCGCGCGTCACCCTTTTCCTCGGGCAGGGACCGCAGTAGTCGCAGCGTCGCGTCCAGCTGCGTGGAGAGCGTCTCCACGATGTCGCCGTTGGGGACCAGTCCCACGTAGCGGCCATAGTACGGGGCGTACTCCGTGGGTTCGGGACGGGTGGTGCGAATCACGTGAACGTGCGACATGCCGGGGGGAGGGGTGAGAGTGAGGCAAGCGGTCGCTGTGCGTGCGGCCCGCGTGAAGGTAGAATCGGGACGATCGGGTTGGCCGCGCCCCGCCCGGGGGCGCGGCACGTCAGGGTTTGGCCTTGCGGGAGAGCGACCGGAAGTACTCGCTCACGAGGTCCCGATAGCCGGGCGGCACTTCATTGCCGCCCCCCAGCACCGGCCCCTCGCGCTCACGCTCGCCCAGCTGCCGGCGCAGCGAGAACTCGAACTCCTTGAATCCCTCGAGCATCGCCAGGCGCAAGCGTGCGAGCTCCTCGGCATCGTTGAAGGCGCGCCCGGACTCCAGCGCCCGCAGGCGTCCGATCAGGCGCTCCAGCTCCGCCACGTCGACGCGGTCGCGCGCCAGGTCGCGCCGCAGCCCCTCGGCCGACTCGCGCTGAGCACGCAGCTCGCGCGAGAACTGCCGAGCGTCCTCGGCGGACAGGCGTCCACCGCCCGGCGCGCCCTGCCCCGAGCCGCCGATCTGGCCTTCGGCCGGAGTGGGCATCGCCCCGCCACGCCCGCCGGCGCCGTGCTGTCCGCCCTGCTGGCCGCCCTGCTGGCCGCCCTGCTGGCCACCTTGCTGGCCGCCCTGCTGGCCGCCCTGCTGGCCACCTTGCTGGCCGCCTTGCT
>CAZVDJ010000718.1:0-2781 GCA_964626245.1 uncultured Gemmatimonadaceae bacterium | reverse complement strand
GGAGTCGATGACGGACACGGGGAGGAAGGTGCCCGACGGCCAGAGCAGCGCCTCGGACGCGGTGGCGGGTCGCACGACCGCATCGCGCGCGGGGACGCGCGTGAAGTTGCCGGCCAGCCGCGGCGTCAACCGCCGGATGTGCGCGCTGACCTGCTCGGCAATCGCGTCCATCGGCGGCGGTGCTCCCATCGCCAGCCGCAACGAGTCGTGGAAGGCGGCGGCGCTCGCGTTCCACCGGTTGCGCCTGCGAACGGACGCCAGCGTGGAATCGATGCGCCGCAGCTCGCCCAGCCCCACGCGATGCGCCTCCTCGGGCGGGACGTCCAGCGAACTGTGGCGCCGCAGCAGGTGGCGGTACAACTCCTTCCCCCCGGGATACTGCCACAGCCCGGGAGTGCGCGAGGCCTTGGGGAGGTAGTCCTCGCGCAGCCAGGCGATGAACGAATCGAGCGCCGGGACCAGGCGCAACTCCACGGCGAAGTTCAACTCGGTGGTGAAGGCGCGAACGTCGGTGGTGTCGAGCGACGCGAGGCGTTGGGGCGAGACTCGCCACGGCCCGTCGGCCTCGAGGGCGCGCAGCTGCTCGTGGAAGTGCAGGGCCGACTCTACCAGTTCACGTGGCGCCGCGTAGCCGCGCTCCGCCCGTTCCGACAAGCCGGCGCGCACGCGCTCCAGCAGGTGGGGAAACGCCTCCACGAAGAAGAGGTACGCCTCGGCATCCGACGTGGTGCCCATCGGATGGAGTCGGTACAGTTCCAGGAGCTGGCGAACGGCGGCGGTCGGCGGCGCCAGCAGGGAGAAGTCCACCCAGTAGAAGGCCGAGGCTTCGGCCTGCACGTCCATCTCCCAGCGCAGCGCGAGGGTGGTGAGATAGTCCGCCTGCGTGAGCGCCGTGGCATCCAGCCGGTCGAGCCCGCGCCCGATGCGCTGCGCCAGGCGCAAGTCGGTCTTGCGGCTGTCGGGTGACAGCTCGGGGAGCATGGTGACCCTGAGCCCGGTGGAGATCGCCAGGTCGTAGCGCCGGTCGATCGCCGCACGCCAGTACTCGGTGAGCACCTCGTCCAGCACCAGCTTCGCCAGCGACGAGTCTGCCGCCGAGGGAACACGCGGGCCCGGATAGACGATGGCACAGCCGCCGGGGAACCCCAGCAGGGCCGCCGAGAGTATCACGGCAGCCAGTCGCCGGCTCTGGCGCGCGCGATGCGGCCGGGGCGTGTGGATGGATGAGGAGGGCGGGAGCGGTCGGTCGGCCGTGGCGGTCACGCGGAAGACGAATGGGGCGCGAAGGGCGACGAGATGGCGACGAACAAGCGGGTCCGGGAGGGTCCCGTGCCGTCGTGGCCTGCTCCGGCTGGCCGAATGGCCGTCCGGGGCGCTGGCACGGGGCCGGTGCGCGCCGTCACGGCCGTGACGCGGGATCGATGAATCTTGTACCCGAACGATCGGTCACGGATACGGGGGAACGATGAGAATTGGCGACAAGCGGCAGCCAGGTGGGTGGCGAGGACAGCGCGGCCGCGCCTCGGTGCGCCCGAGGCTCGTGGTCCGTGCGGCGTGCATCGCCACCCTGACCGCGCTGGTGTCGTGTGGCGGCTCCGACGACGACTGCTGCGTGCTCCCGCCCCCCGGGAACGGAAGCGCCCTGTCGATCACGACGGTGGCGGGCGGCTTCGACACGATCTGGGAGATTGCCTGGGGCCCGGACGGCTTCCTCTGGATCACCGAGCGGCCGGGGACGATCTCGCGCGTGCACCCCACCTCGGGCACCGTCGCCCGCGCCGGCGCGGTTGCCGTGAGCGAGATCGGCGAAGGCGGGCTGATGGGCCTTGCCTTCCACCCCGACTTCGCCACGCAACCGTGGGTGTACGCGGCGCATACCTACAGCGCCGGTGCTGGCGTGCGCAATCGCGTGGTGCGCATGCGATGGACCGGCACGGCCCTCGGGGCCCCGGAGACCATCCTCGACGACATTCCCGGGAGTTCGATCCACAACGGCGCGCGGGTGGTCGTCGGTCCCGACCGCCTGCTGTACGTCACCTCGGGTGACGCCTCGAACACCGCGCTGGCGCAGGACCGCACGTCGCTGGCCGGCAAGGTGCTGCGCCTGACGCTCGATGGGGCCCCTGCCCTCGGCAACCCGCTCGGGGGCCACGTCTACACCATGGGACACCGCAACCCGCAGGGGCTGGCCTTTGCGCCTGGCGGAGCGCTCTACTCCACCGAGCACGGCCCCAGCGACAACGACGAGGTCAACCGCATCGAGCAGGGGCGCAACTACGGCTGGCCCGCCGTGCGCGGGCGCTGCGACGGCGATGCCGGGAGCGCCGAGGTCCCGTTCTGCACCGCCAACAACGTGGCCGAGCCCCTGGCCGTGTGGACCCCCACCATCGCCCCGGCCGGGTTGGCGTACTACGACGCCACGCTCATTCCCGGATGGCGCGGCTCGCTCCTCTTCACCACGCTCAAGGGAAGTGCGCTCATGCGGCTGCAGCTGGCGGGAGATGGCCGGAGCGTCACCTCGCAGGAGCGCCTGCTGGAAGGCACGTACGGCCGGCTGCGCGCCATTGTCGTCGGCCCCGACGGGTCGGTGTACCTGGGCACCAGCAATCGCGACGGGCGCGGCAGCCCCGCAGCACAGGACGACCGCATCCTGCGCGTGCGGCCGCAATAGGACCGGGCGCCGCGCTCGCTCGCCACCGGGCGCGGCCGTAACTTGCCGCCATGCTCGGCGACCTCCTGCGTGCCCTCTCCTCCGCCCTCACCCCCCTCGAGGGGACGGCG
>CAZVDJ010000717.1:0-2784 GCA_964626245.1 uncultured Gemmatimonadaceae bacterium | reverse complement strand
GGGTCGCGACGGCAAGGAAGGGGGCTCGGGAGAGGACGCGGACCTGATCGGCCAGTAGCCGTGGCGGAGACGCCACGTCAGGGGAAGCGACCCGCCGCTTGTCCTCCGGACGTGGGTTACCGCGCCCCTGTGCGATCTGGCACCGACCCCGAGTGGTGGCGCCGGTAAGTTGACGCACGCGTGTGGTGGCGCGTCGTCTCGGGAGGCTGCATGGTGTGGGGGAGTACCCCGAATGCCGGGGCGATGTGGTGTCGCGGGGCCACGCACGGTCAGTTCCGGGATCGCTCGCCGGGACGCTTTGAACTCCAGCTGTCAGGTGCCACATGTCAGATGACGCCTTCGATCGCGATCGTCCCCCCTCGCGTCGTCGCTTCTTTGCGGTGGGGGTGTCGATGGCTGCCGCGACCGTCGCAAGCGCCGCCAGCGCCTCGACGGCGGGCGCCCAGCAGGGGACCAAACCGTCGGCAGCGCGCGGGATGGTCCGCCGGCTCCTGCAGCAACCACCCAATCCGAGCTTCGATCCCTTCGGCACGCCCGCCTCACAGGCCGGCAAGGGATGGGACTCCACCCTCACGCGGCTCGTGCGTCGCGTGACCAACGGCGTCACGGAGGTCGAGCTCAAGCTGGCGCAGAAGCTCGGCTTCAACGGCTACCTCAACTACCACCTCGGCTGGAGCAAGATCGACGACGCCGAGGCGCAGGCCTTCGTCTCGCAGAACTACCCGCTCATCGCCCAGGGGGTCGACCAGCTCTACAACGTCGACCAGGGGATGGTGGAGGATCAGTTGCAGGAGGCGTCGCTGTACCGTGCGGCCTTCTCCAAGCGCCAGCTGTACGAGCGCATGGTGGAGTTCTGGAACGACCACTTCAACGTCGCCATCTCGCAGGTGCGCTACCTGAAGGTGGTCGAGGACCGCGAGGTGATCCGGCGCCATGCGCTGGGGAAGTTCCCGGAGCTGCTCAGGGCGACGGCGCACTCGCCGTCGATGCTCGAGTACCTCGACAACACGCGCAACCGGCAGCGCACGCTCAACGAGAACTACGCCCGCGAGATCATGGAGCTGCACACGCTGGGCGTGGACGGCGGCTACACGCAGACCGACGTGCGCGAGCTGGCCCGCGTCTTCACGGGGTGGACGCTGTCGGGGCGTGGCGTCTTTGCCTTCGACCCGGCGGGGCACGACTTCGGCGCCAAGACGGTGCTGGGGAAGAGCTTCGCGGCCATGCCCGCCACGGCCGGCGCCGCCGGGAAGAGCGAAGGGGACCAGATGCTCGACCTCCTCATCGCCCATCCCAGCACGGCGCGCTACATCGCCACCAAGCTGCTGCGCTTCCTGCTGCAGTACGAGCCCACGGCGACGCAGGTCGCGGCGGTGGCCTCGGTGTACACGCGCACCCAGGGCGACATCCCGGCCATGGTCCGGGCGGTCCTCACCCCCGCGAACGTCACGGCGGCCGCGCCCAAGTTCAAGCGCCCGTACTCCTACATGCTCTCTGCGCTGCGCGCCGTGAAGCCGCAGGTCACGAAGGTGTCCACCGTCACGGGGCGGTGGCTCACGACCCTGGGGCAGCCGATGTTCTACTGGGAGTTTCCCGATGGCTACCCCGACCGCGCCGACTACTGGGCGGGCGGGCTGCTGCAGCGCTGGAACTTTGCCCAGTACCTCACCACCACGTCGGGCGAGCTGACCATGGACGTGGCGCGCTTCACGGCCGTGAACACCGCTGACGGCGTGGTCGCCGCCATCGGCAAGGAACTGTTTGGTGGCGAGATGCCCGAGCGGCTGAAGGGCCAGCTCCTCACCTACCTGCAGGGAACCGCCGCGCCATCGACCACGCGGGTGCGCGAAGCCGTCGCGCTGGCGCTCAGTTCCTCCACCTTCCAGTGGATCTGAGCGTGCGGGCCGGGCAATCGCACGTGCGGCAGCTGACGGATCGACACGTCCCCAACGGGAGCGCCCCCGCGCCCCGTCTCGCCTTCTCCAAGCGATGGAGCCTGTCATGAGTGGAATGGAGCGCGACGACTGCGCCTGCCACGAGTACAACGAGCTGACGACGCGCCGGGACTTCCTGGGCAGCGCCGGCGGCGCCACCGGGGCGGCGCTGTACGCGTGGGCCTATCCCGAGTGGCTCCCGAAGGTCTCGTTCGCCGACTCGTTCGTGGCCAACCGCGACGTGATCGTCTCGATCTTCCTGCGCGGCGGCGCCGACGGCCTGTCGCTGTGCGTCCCGTTCGGCGACCCGCTCTACTACACCGGGCGCCCCACCATCGCCATTCCGCGCCCCGACAGCACGGCGGCCACGCGCGGCATCGCGCTGGACAACTTCTTCGCCCTGCCGCAGTCCATGCGCTTCCTGATGCCCGCGTATCAGGCGGGCCAGCTCCTGGTGGTGCACGGCGCGGGGCTCACGTACAACACGCGCTCGCACTTCGACGCGCAGCACTTCATGGAAGTGGGGAAGGCGAACGACAAGAGCGTCAACACCGGATGGCTCGGCCGCCACCTGGCCACCACGTCGCCGATCAAGAATGGTGCGGCGCTGCGCGGCATCGGCTTCTCGGACGGGCTGGTCGACACGCTGAAGGGGGCACCGCAGACCGTCCCCATGACCGATCCGGCGAACTACGGCATCAGCGGAAGCACCAGCACGCGTGATGCCCGCACCGCGTGGCTGCAGGCCGACTACGGCGAGTCGCCCGAACCGGCGCGCGCGGCGGCGATGAACGCCATCGGGACGATCAACCTCCTGCGCTCCCTGAACATCGGCGCCTACCAGCCGGCC
>CAZVDJ010000716.1:0-2800 GCA_964626245.1 uncultured Gemmatimonadaceae bacterium | reverse complement strand
GAAGCGCCCGTCCACGTAGCACTGGCCAATGATCGGCAGGCCGCGCTCGTCGACGCAGCGGCGGACGGTGTCGCGCACCGCGCGCTCCTCTTCGCTGAGCGCGCTCTCGATGTTGAAGAAGTCAGCAGTCATGCCGGGGTAAGATAGCGCCCCCCCACCCGGGCGCCGAGGTAGGCGGCAAGCCCGGCGAGCAAGGCGGGGAAGACCAGGGTCGCCGCCAGCGGGGCCCAGGCCGGAAGCTGCATCGAGGTCCCGAGCGCCGCGGCGAACGGGCGGACCGAGGCGCCACCGATGGAGGCGAGGAGGAGGTAGCCACCCCATGCGAGCGCGCCGGCGGCGGCCGCGGTGAGGCCGGGGCGCCTTGTGCGGTGCATCACCACGCCATACGCGAGCGCCACCACGGGCACCGCCCACCACCCCGCGAGCGTGGTGCCTAACGCCAGCGCGATGGCCACGATCAGGAGACGAAAGGCGGCCATGTCAGCGCCCTCCCGGGGTGAGCGTCAGTCGCGCCGACACCTGGGACGCGGCAAGGGAGTCGAGCGCGGGGGGAACCACGAGCAGCTCCAGGTCGCCGTCGCGCCAGAAGCGCAGGCGGTCGGCATAGCGCGGGGAGGCGGGATTCCCGCTCTGCCCGCCGGGATAGGTCGCCAGGGCGCGCACCCGCGGCCCCAGCTCCACGACCATCCGCCAGCTGGCGCCGAAGCCGCCGTTCTGCACCGACGGATTGAGCGTGCCGCGCCCGCCCTGCACGGGGAGATTGCGCGCGGAGAAGCCGGCGAGCCCGATGAGGTGATTCACCTGCGCGGTGGCCACCTTGCCCCACGCCCATCCCCCCTTGGCGGGCGGTCCGTGCCGCGACGTGAGGGTGTCGAAGGCCGCCGCCAGCGCGCCGGCCACGATCGCATCGCGATCCTCGATCACCGTCGCCGTGCGCCGGTCGTCCCACCACACGCTCGCCGAGTCGGCCATGAGTGCGAGCACCACCCCGAGGCTCGGCGTCGCGGCGCGCGCCGAGTCGCCGGGCGGGATCAATTCGTCGAAGGTGCGGCGGGTCACCTGCGACAGCGTCGTCTCGAACAGGATCGCGGCGGTGTTGTCCACCGTGTAGCGGCGGTCCCACGCCGCCAGGACCGAGTCGGCGGCGTCGAGCGACGGAGACGTCGTGCCGCGCACGCGCGCCGCGGCGGCGGCATTGCGCAGGTAGGGGACGAACCAGTCGGCGCGCACGCTTCCCGGGTCGGTCTGGTAGCGGCGCATGTCGTCCAGCGTCACCCGGGCGTTCTCGCGCAGCAGGCGGTTGATCTGCAGGGCGCGCCACGGTTCGTACGCCTGCTCGTACCCCAGGTACCCCGGCGCCTGCCGCGGATCGATCGGCTGCTGGTTGGCCGACGCCAGGAACCCCTGCGTCGGATTCATCGCCTGCGGGTACTGCGGCACCGGCCAGTACCCCTGCCAGTCGTTGGCCGAGCGCGCGCCGTCCAGGATGGAGAGCCCGTCGGTCCCCGCCGGGCGCAACGGATAGTGACCGGTGGAGCGGATGGCGATCGACCCGGACCGGTCGGCGACGATCACGTTCTGGGCGGGCGAGAAGTAGTCGCGGGCGAAGGCGTCGAGAAAACCGGCGGCGGTCGTCGCCTTCGTGGCGTGGAAGAAGGCCTCGGCGAGGTTCGTCGGTTCGTTCACCGTCCAGCGCATCGAGACCCACTCGTTGCCCAGCCGCTGCATGGGGCCGCGATGCGTGTAGCGGACCGTGTCCACGCGCAGCACCTCGCCGCGCTTCCCCCGGTACACCTCCTCGCGTCGCTCCACGGGCCGCCAGGCATCATCCACCATGTACCGCGTGGGACGCAGCTGGTCGTCGACCGTCTCGCGATAGTAGTCCAGGACGTCGGCCCCGGTGTTCGTGAGCGACCACGCCACGTCGCGCGTGAAGCCGATGACGATCCCCGGCGCCCCCGGGATCGTCACGCCGTACACGTCCAGGCGCCCGGGCACGACGAGATGCGCCTCGTACCAGATGCTGGGGAGCGTGAGCCCCAGGTGCGGATCGCCGGCGAGCAGGGCGTGGCCGCTGGCACTCCGCGTGGGCGCCACGACCCAGTTGTTGGACGCGTAGAGGCGCGAGACATCGGGGTCGTCGGCCGCGTGCGCACCGCCCGGAAGGAACGGCAGCACGGCGAGCGCCGACGAATCCACGGCGCCGGGGGCAGGAATCGACAACGGCTCGCGTCGCGGGCCGGCGTCGCCATTCGGCTGGATGGGTTCCTGGATCGGCGAATCGATGGGGAAGAGCGCGCTCGCCGCGGCGTCGCCCACCAGGGCACGCGCGGCCAGGCGGTCACGTTCGCCGTTCAGGTAGGCGAGCGTGTGCCCCATGCGCGCGTACAGGTTGAGCGTGTGGACGGGCTGCCAGCGCATGGGGCGTCGTCCGAGGAGCTTGTACTCCAGCGGCCATTCCGCCGTGGGCGCTGCGTCGATGTAGGCGTTGACCCCCTCGGCGTACGCGTCCAGCAACCGGCGCCCCAGCGATCCCGGCGCGAGGGCGGCCAGCTTCTGTTCTGCGCCTCGCGCCATGCCCAGGTGCCGCGGCTCGCTGTCGGCCCGCACCGCGACGGCGCCCACCAGTTCGGTGAGCGTCCCCGCGCCGGCCCGCGCCTGCAGCTCCATCTGGAACAGCCGGTCGCGCGCCACCACGTAGCCTAACGCGCGGATCGCATCTTCCTCGCTGGCGGCAAAGATGTGGGGGACGCCGCGGGCGTCGTAGCGGACCTCCACCGCCCCGTCCAGCCCCGGCAGT
>CAZVDJ010000715.1:0-2809 GCA_964626245.1 uncultured Gemmatimonadaceae bacterium | reverse complement strand
CGGGCGACCACATCTACAAGATGGAATACGAGCTCATGCTCGAGCAGCACGTGGAGCAGGGGGCCGACGTGACGGTCGGCGTGCTCGAGGTGCCGCGCATGGAAGCCACGGGCTTCGGCGTGATGCACGTGGACGCCAGCGACCGCATCGTGCACTTCCTGGAGAAGCCCAAGGACCCGCCCGGGATTCCCGGCAATCCCGACATGGCGCTGGCGAGCATGGGGATCTACGTCTTCAAGACGTCGTTCCTCTTCGAGCTGCTGCACCGCGACGCTGCCCTGCCCGGATCCAGCCGAGACTTCGGCAAGGACATCATCCCGTACGTCGTGGCCAACGGCAAGGCCATCGCCCATCGCTTCTCGTCGTCGTGCGTCAAGTCGGTGTCCGAGGCGGAGGCCTACTGGCGCGACGTGGGGACGATCGACGCGTACTGGGAGGCAAACATCGACCTTACGCGCGTGGTGCCGGCGCTCGACCTGTACGACGACCGGTGGCCCATCTGGACCTATGCCCAGGTGACGCCGCCGGCCAAGTTCGTGCATAACGAGGCCGACCGGCGCGGCGAGGCGGTGAACTCGCTCGTCTCCGGCGGCTGCATCGTGTCGGGAGCGCGGCTGAACCAGAGCCTCCTGTTCACCGGAGTGAAGGTGCACTCGTATTCGCAGCTCGACGGTGCCGTGGTGCAACCGTACGCGGACATCGGCCGCGGGGCTCGGTTGCGCCGCGTGGTGGTGGATCGGGGGGTGCGCATTCCCGCCGGTCTCGTGGTAGGCGAGGACCCGGAGCTTGACGCCAAGCGCTTCCGGCGCACCGAGCGCGGCACCGTCCTGATCACGCAACCGATGATCGACGCCATCCCGACCTGACCCAGGTGTCCCGCCCCGTCCGCGTCCTTGCCCTCGTGCTCGGCGCCCTGCTGGCGCTCATGCTGCTGGGCGCCGGCGGGGTCTGGCTGGCGTCGGAGCGGATGGTGCGAGGGGTGCACCAGTCGTCGGTGCCGACCTTCGCCATCACGCTTCCCACCGACTCCGTGTCGCTCGCGGAGGGGGAGCGACTTGCCCGCACGCGAGGCTGCTTCGGCTGCCACGGCGAGCGCCTGCAGGGTCAGGTCTTCTTCTCGGAGCCGTGGGTGGCCACGCTCGTGGCTCCCAACCTCACGGCACGCGTCCCCGAGTACAACGACGCGGAGCTGGAGCGCGCCATTCGCCACGGATACCGCCGCAATGGCGAGCTGCTCTACGGGATGCCGTCGGAGATGTACCACGAGTTGCACGACGACGACACGGCGCGATTGATGGCCTTCCTCCGGGCGTTGCCCCGGGAGGATGGGGAGCGTACGGAAACGTCGCTCGGCCCGCTGGGGCGCTTTGGACTGCTGGTCGGGGAGTTCCAGCCGGCACGCCACTACCTGGAGACGGAGACGCCCCCGCCGGCGCCCGCCGACAGCGCGTTGGCGCTGGGCTACTATGTCGCGCGCACCAGCTGCACGGAGTGCCACGGCAACGAGCTGTCCGGCGACGGACAAGGGACGCCGGCGCTGGGCCCCATGGCGATGAGCTACACGCCGGACCAGTTCGCCGCCTTCCTCAAGAGCGGCGTGGCCCAGGGAGGGCGCGAGTTGCCGATGATGAGCGGCGTGGCGCGAGGGCGCCTTGCGCACCTCACCACGGCAGAGGTGGCGTCGTTGCACGCCTACCTGCAGTCGCTGGGTACGCCGGCGCCGGGCGCGGTTCGTTAGGCCCCGCGCGACGGCGATCGAGATGCGGCGCTCCGGTGCCGCGACCGGTCGGTCAACGCCGGGGGAGCGGAATGCGGAGGTCCACCTGCGTGGGGCGCGGCACCTCGCCGATGCGCGCGAACGGCAGCACCAACCGCAGCGTGTCGAAGTACGCCGCGCCCGTGCTGTGCCGCGGATACTTGGGCGCGCTGGCCAGCACCACCACGGTGGCGGTGGCGGTGTCGCTGAAGCCGCCGGGGCGCGGGAGGCGATGGACCACGGTGGCGTAGACGCCGTTCTGGTCCCCCTCGATGCGCGGCGATGAACAGACGCAGGCGTCGCCCAGCCGAATGAGCCCGTCGATGCTGTCCAGCGCGACACCGTTGGTGTCGGTCACCTTGCCGGTCACGTAGGCGCAGCCGATGGCGTCGGGATAGCGCGCCACGGGCTGGCACCGGTCGGTGCTGGCCACCACCGCCTCACCGCCGCAGGACAGGAGCGCGACCGTCGCCGTCACGACGGAACCCAGGCGGCGGAGGGATACACGGACTGCCATGTCGCAACATTCCACGCCGTCTCGCCACTGGCAATGATCCCGGGATGCGACGCGCCTGCGTCCCACTGGCGCTCGCAGGATTCGGGGGATCGGTTACGGGGACGACGCCATGTCGAGCGCGACGAACCGGTTCCGACTTGATGGCATGAGCGCCACTCGCGGCGCTCTTTCACCAGGAGACGACGATGCGATTCATGCTCATGATGCACGCCCCCCGTGGCAACGGCGACTGGAATGTGTCGGGATGGAAGCCGGAGGAACTGCAGGCCCACATCGGCTTCATGATCGCCCTCAACAAGGAGCTTCTCGCCGCCGGCGAGCTGGTGGGGGCCGAAGGACTCGCCGCGCCGGGCGAGGCGCGCGTGGTGCGCGTCGGGCAGGACGGCAAGCCCGTCGTCACCGACGGCCCCTATGCCGAGTCCAAGGAATTCCTTGCGGGCTACTGGATCGTGGAGGTCGAACGCGTGGAGCGGGCGTACGAGATCGCCGCGCGCCCTTCGTCGAAACGCTTCCACCGGCCGAGCGGCGGCACCAGC
>CAZVDJ010000714.1:0-2810 GCA_964626245.1 uncultured Gemmatimonadaceae bacterium | reverse complement strand
GGGGGGTTCGTGATCGTCCCGGCGCTCGTCCTGCTGGCGCGGGTCCCCGTGCGGCAGGCGGTGGGGAGTTCGCTCCTGATCATCGCCATGAATGCCATGAGCGGCTTTGTCGGTTACATCGGCCAGGTCCCGATCGCGTGGCGGCTGGTGGGCTCGTTCACGGGGGTGGCCGCGGTGGGCGCGCTGGTGGGGACACGGCTGGTGCCGCACGTGCCGCAGGCGCGCATCAAGCAGGGCTTCGCTGTCATGATCCTCGTGCTGGGCGCATATTTCGCGCTGCGAAAACTCGGCCTGCTCCCCTGAGGCTCTTCCCGTCTTCTCGCCTTCTCGTCTTCCCATGCCTGCCCCTCAGAAGTTCATCGTCGGCGTCGACCTCGGCGGCACCAACATTGTGACGGGTGCGGTGGCCGACGATGGGAACACCAACTACGCCATGCGCTCGGAACCGACGCGTTCCGACCAGGGGGCGGAGGCGGTGGTGGCGCGCATGGTGCGCATGATCGAGACGGCGATCGACGAAACGATTGCGGAGACCGGGTGCACGCGCGCCGACTTCGCCGGCGTTGGTGTGGGGGCGCCCGGTCCGCTGGATCGTGAGCGCGGCGTGGTGATCACCACGCCGAACCTCGGGTGGAAGAACTATCCGCTGCGCGACGTGATCGCCGATCGCGTGGGGCTCCCGGTGAAGCTCGACAACGACGCCAACTGCGCCACGCTGGGCGAGTGGTGGCTGGGCGCGGCGCGCGGAGGGCGCAACGTGGTGGGGATGACGATCGGGACGGGCATTGGCGGAGGGCTCATCCTGGACGGTCGCCTGTACCACGGGTCGTCGGACGTGGCCGGGGAGATTGGCCACACCACCATCGACGTGACCGGTCGGCGCTGCAAGTGCGGCAACTACGGGTGCCTCGAGGCGTATGCCTCGGGCCCCTCCATCGCAGAGCGCGCGCGCGAACAACTGCAGGGAGACCACGGCTCCCTCATGTACCAGCTGGTGCAGGGGGAGTTGGAGCGGTTGACCGCGGCCATCGTATACGAGGCGGCCAAGCAGGGGGACGAGACGGCGCTCGATGTGGTGCGCGAGACCGCGCGATTCCTCGGCGCCGGGATCGCGAACCTCCTCAACACGTTCAACCCCGACGTGGTGGTGATCGCGGGGGGCGTGACGCAGGCCGGCGACACCCTGTTCGACCCGCTGCGCCGCGAGGTACGCAAGCGTGCCTTCGCCGCCGCGGTGGATGCGTGTCGCATCGTGCCCGGGTCGCTGCCCGGGAATGCGGGGGTCGTGGGCGCCGTCGCGTCCTTCAAGCAGCAGACCGCCGGCACCGCGTAGCGCGGTGCGGCGCGACCAGGCATCACGCGTCACGGCGCACGCGGGCGCGACGTGAAGCGCGTCGGGGTGATCGGGAGTTTCGTCTGGGACGTGATCCACGGCCGGGACCCCAGCAGTGCGCCGGTGGAGGAGTGGGGCGGGATCACGTACGCCCTGTCCGCGTTCGATGCGGCGCTCACGCCCGAGTGGGCGGTGGTGCCGCTGGCGCGCGTGGGCGAGGACCTGCAGGTGCAGGCGCGCGACTTCCTTCGCACGCTGCGCCGAGTGGCGCCCGACGCGGCCCCCATCGCCGTCCCGTATCCCAACAACCGCGTCGAGCTGCGGTACCACAGCGACGAGCGGCGCAGCGAGGTGCTCACGGGCGGCGTGCCGCCGTGGCCGTGGCAGGGACTCAAGCCGCTGCTGCACGACCTGGATGCGCTCTACATCAACCTGATCTCGGGGTTCGAGCTGGAGCTCGAGACGGCGCAGTTGATCCGGCAGCATTTTCGCGGGCCGGTGTACCTCGACATCCACTCGCTCACGCTGGCGCTGCAGCCCGACGGGTTGCGCACGCTGCAGCCGCTGCCTAACGCGGCGCAGTGGATGGCGTGCGCCGACGTGGTGCAGATGAACGAGGACGAGCTGGCGATGATCGCCCCCGATCCGATGGCGCTGGCGGCGACAGCACTGGCACAGCAAGTGTCGGCGCTGGTGGTGACGCTGGGCGCGCGCGGGGTGGTGTACTTCACCGCGCCCGGTTTCGACCGGTTGCGCGACCTGCAGCGCCGCGGCGCCGGAACATCCGTTCTGGGGGCAATTCGCACCGCCCTCGTGCACGCCGAACGCGCCGATGTCAAGGGCAGCGCCGCCGACCCGACCGGATGCGGCGACGTCTTCGGCGCGACGCTCTTCTCGCGACTGCTCTGTGGTGATACGTTCACCGACGCGTTACAGAGCGCGGTGCGCGCCGCCGCCCGTAACGTCGCCTATCGCGGGGCCCGCGGCCTCGCCCACCATCTCCGCGGCGAGCTCATTCCTTCGTGACGACCGTCATCACCGTCCCTCCATCGCTCGACGACCACTCGTTCGAACAGGTGCTCGAGCAGCTGGCGCCGGTGCCGGTCGACCAGAAGGTACTCGTCGATGCGCGCCACACGCGCTGGGCGTCGCCGTACGGACTCACCGCGCTGCTCACGCTCGCCCAATCGCGCGGCACGCAGGCCGCCTTCACCGGCCCGGAGACCGAGGAGACGGCGAGCTACTGGCAGCGCGCCGGTTTCTACCGCTATGCGGAGGAACTCTTCGAGATGCACGGCCACGTGCCGCGCGCCCGCGCGCAGGCGGCCGAGTCGAACGTGCTGCTCGAGATCACCCCCGTGGCCAAGAGCGACGACGTGCACGACGTCGTCGAGCGCATTCAAGCCAAGGCCCAGCAGATCCTCGTCAACGAGTTGAACCTCGACCCGATGGCGACGATGCGCTTTGCCATGACGCT
>CAZVDJ010000713.1:0-2810 GCA_964626245.1 uncultured Gemmatimonadaceae bacterium | reverse complement strand
GAGGACATGGTCGAGCCCGACCGGTAGCGCGGTCCCAAGGCGGCCCCCCCATCCGGCTTCCCCCCCGCGCGCCGTATATTTGCGGCTCCCACCCGAGTCCCCGACGAGTCGCAAGCCATGGCCGGCCATAGCAAGTGGAAGCAGATCAAGCACTACAAGGCGGCCGCCGACGCCAAGCGCGGCGCCAAGTTCACCAAGCTCATTCGCGAGATCACCGTCGCCGCCAAGTTCGGGGGCGGTGACCCGGGGGGCAATCCGCGCCTTCGCACCGCCATCGACACCGCCAAGGCCGCCTCGATGCCCAAGGAAAACATCGAGCGCGCCATCAAGAAGGGAACGGGTGAACTCGAGGGGGTGGACTATGTCGAGGTGCTGTACGAAGCGTACGGCCCCGGCGGCGTCGCGCTCATGATCCAGGCGCTGACCGACAACCCCACGCGCACGGTCGCCGAGGTGCGCGCCAAGCTGTCGCGCGGTGGCGGCAACCTGGGTGCGACCAACTCGGTCGCCTTCATGTTCGACCGGAAGGGTGAGCTGTACTATCCCGCCGCGGCCATGGACGAGGACGCGGCGATGGAGCGGGCGCTGGAAGCGGGCGCCGAGGATTTCGCGCGAGAGGACGACACGTACGTCGTCTCCACCGTCCCTGCCGACCTGCATGCGGTGAAGCAGACACTCGAGGGGGTGGGGCTCGTCCCGACGGAGGCCGAGCTGTCGTGGATTCCGCGCAGCACCGTGCGCGTGGAGGGGGAGAACGCGCAGCAGCTGCTCAAGCTCATCGAGGCGCTCGAGGACCTGGACGACGTGCAGAAGGTGGACGCCAACTTCGAGATGGACGACGCGGAGTTGGAGCGCGCGTGACGCCTCCGTGATCGTCCTCGGCGTCGACCCGGGGACTGCGGTCACCGGCTACGGGTTGGTGCGGCAGGGCCCTCGCGGGGCCCACGTCCTGGTGGAATGCGGCGTGGTGCGCACGAGGGCGCGCGAACCGCTCCCCGCTCGCCTGGCGGAGATCTTCGACGGCATCGATGAGGTCATCAGCCGCCACCGCCCCGACGCGCTCTCGGTGGAAGGCGTCTTCTACGCGCGGAACGTGCGGACGACGGTCGCCCTCGGGCACGCCCGCGGCGTGGTCCTCCTGGCCGGACAGCGCGCGGGCCTCTCGATTCACGAGTATTCCCCCGCCGAGATCAAGAAGGCGATCTGCGGCACCGGCGTCGCCACGAAGGAGCAGGTGCAATACATGGTCACCCGCCTCCTGCGCCTCGCCAGGCCGCCCGCTCCCGCCGACGCCGCCGACGGCGTCGCGGCCGCCCTCACCTGCCTCATGTCGGCTCACCTCCCGCTGCGGGCCACCGTCCCATGATCGCGCTCATCACCGGCACCCTGGTGGCGAAGGAACTCGATCGCGCCGAGGTGCTCACGCCCGGAGGCGTGGGATACGAGCTGGCGATCCCGCTGGGCACCTACGAGTCGCTGCCGCGGACCGGCGATGCCGTGCGCCTGCACACGGCGTTGGTCGTGCGCGAGGATGACTGGCTCCTCTTCGGCTTCGCGACCGCGTTCGAGCGCGCGGTCTTCCGCAAGCTGCTCCTGGCCAAGGGGGTGGGGCCCGCGCTGGCGCTGGGGATGCTCTCCGCCCTCTCGGCCGAGCGCCTGGTGCGCGCCATTCGCGAGAAGGACCTGGCCACGTTGCAGCAGGTGCCGCGTGTGGGACGCAAGAAGGCCGAGCAGCTCGTGCTCGACCTGGCCGACAAGCTCGACGAGGTGGCGACGACGCCGTCGGACGCCAGCCGCCCCGGCGGCGCGTCCGATGCCGACGCCATCCGGGCGCTCGTCTCCCTGGGCTACGCGGCGCCGGACGCCGAGAAGGCCGTGCGCGCCGCCCGCGACGCCGCCGCACCCTCTGGCGCAACGCCGTCCACCGCCGAACTTGTGCGAGCCGCCCTCCCCCTGGTGGGACGACGGTAGCCACCCGTTAGGCGCCCCTGCCGTCTCCCATCTCCCATCTCCCGTCTCCCGTCCCGAGACCCATGCCCGCTGCCCGCGCCGCCACCTTCACCGAGTCGGTCATCCGCGAGATGACGCGCGTCGCCCAGCAGTACGGGGCGATCAACCTCGCGCAGGGCTTTCCCGACTTCCCCATGCCGGCCGCCATGAAGGACGCCGCGTGCGCGGCGATCCATGGCGACGTGAACCAGTATGCGATCACGTGGGGGGCGCCCGCATTGCGGCTGGCGATCGCCGAGAAGTACCATCGCCTGTACGACCTCTCGGTCGATCCCGACCGGCACGTGACCGTCACCTGCGGCGCCACCGAGGCGATGGCGGCGGTCTTCCTGGCGCTCGTCGATCCCGGGGACGAGGTGATCGTCTTCGACCCGTTCTACGAGAACTACGGCCCTGACGCGATCCTGGCGGGGGCCACCCCGGTCTTCGTCCCGCTCGAGCCTCCCAGCTGGACCTTCGACCCGCAGCGCCTGCGCGACGCCTTCACCGAGCGCACCAAGGCGATCATCGTCAACACGCCGCACAATCCCACCGGGCGCGTCTTCACGCGCGAGGAACTGGACCTCATCGCCGAGCTGTGCATCGGCAACGACGTCTGGGCCTTCACCGACGAGATCTACGAGCACATCCGCTACGCCGGCGGGCACCACGTCCTGGCCACGTGGCCCGGCATGGCCGAGCGCACGATCACGATCTCGGGGATGTCGAAGACGTTCAGCTGCACCGGCTGGCGGCTCGGCTACGCCCTCGCGCCCGAGCGCGAGTCGGTCGCCATCCGCAAGGTGCACGACTTCCTCACC
>CAZVDJ010000712.1:0-2812 GCA_964626245.1 uncultured Gemmatimonadaceae bacterium | reverse complement strand
ACTGCAGCCGGCCGGTCTCGCGCTGCTGCTCGTCCAGGCGAAGCTGTGCTTCCATGGATGCCACGCGCTGCATGGCGCCCTGGTTGAAGACGCTGTCCCGCAAGGCGCGGAAGGCGTGCCAGTGTCGCAGGGCGTCGCGGTGGTTGCCGACCGCCTCCTCCATGTCCGCCAGCTGCTCCAGGGCGCGCAGCGCCGAGACGCGCTGCTCCCGCGTGCTTGCGGTGCGAACGGAGCGCGTGAAGGCATCGATGGCGGCGGCGCGGTCACCCAACGTGCGATACGCCTCCCCCAGGTGCAGGAGCGCCCGCGCCTCCAGGACGAATCTCGCCTGCGGGTCCGTGGTCGCCAGGACGCGCCGCAGCAGCGCCGCGCCTTCGGCGGGCTGGCCACTCCGGACCATCACGACTGCCAGGCCGAGCGCGTTGAGCGCCCAACCATTGTATGCGTCGGCAGGACGGGCGCGCGCGCCGGCGGCGTACCGATTGATCGACCGGTCGAAGACGCTGCGCGCCGTGTCGAACTCGCGGCGCTCCAGGTGGAGCATTCCGAGGACGTGCAGGGCCCAGCCGTGGGCAAAGGGCTCGCCCAATCGCTCGGCCGTGGCAACCGCCTCTTCCAGGATGGGGAGGGCGCGGTCGTACAGGTGCCAGTCCTGGTACGTCCCGCCAATGTTGGCCAGGACGAGCGCCACTCCGCGTGTGTCGCCCAGCTCGCGGCGCAGGGAGAGCGACGCCAGGAACGACGCCAGTGCAGGTTCGTGCTGCCCCAGTTGGTAGTGCACGCTGCCGATGTTGTTGAGCGCCCGCGCCAGCTGCTGTCGTTCGCCCAGCGCACCGAACATCGCGCGTGCCTGGGCCAGGTTCACCAGGGCGCTGTCGTACCGTCCCTCCCGCCAGTGCGACAGCCCGGACTTGCTGAACGCTTCCGCGCGCGACAGCGAGTCCGCGCGCGGGCGGACGGCGGCGGCTGGCGGTATCGCGCGCTGCGCGGCGATCGTTGCACCTGGCACGGCCAGCAAGGCGACGAAGGCGACGAACGCGGCGTGGCGCGGGAGCAGGAAGGAACGCACGGTGTGGGGTAGGGGCGCGCGGGGGACTCGACGGGAAGGCGAGGGGGCGCCGACCATGCAGGCTCTCTCAGCCGGCGCCCGCAGGACGCCGCCGGCGCGGGACGCCGGCGCGCCGGCGACGCGCGGTGAGATGGCCCAAAGTATCGGCGCCCGCAAGCGACCGGCGCATGAGATGTCGCTAATGCGGGCAGCGCTTCGCCGCAGGCGGGGATGGCCGGGGTAACCTAACGAGCCGGCCCGATTCCGGCCACGTGCAGGCGGCGAAACGTGTGGTCGCGGCTCACCCGCGTCGCTGCGGGGCACCGTACCCGGGTCGCCAGCGGGCTTCGTCGCGCGTCAGCGCGAGAACCCGGCGGCAACCGTCAGGTATTCGGGCTGCATCGCGGACAGTGCGCGCTGCACCGCGTCCGACGGGGTGCCGTACACCACGGCCCCCCGCTTGGTGAGGGCGGCAAAGAAGCGGGGGGCGAACTTGCGGCCGAAGGTCGCCAGGTGCGTTGCCACCGCGGCATCGTCGGCGTACTGCTCGTGCACCTGGCAATGCGTGCCGTCGGCACTCAGCCAGAACTCGTACCGAAGCGCCCCCGGTTCGCTGGCGTGCGTCTCCGCCACCATCTCGGCCATCAAGGCCCGAAGGTCGTTGAGCTTCCCCGGCACGACCGACATGTCCAGGATCCACTCGATGGGCTGCGAGGCAGCGTTGCTCATGGCAGGCTCGGTTGGCGACGTGCGATGGTGCAGGGCACGTCGCCAACCCGCAAGCCCGCCCGCTCTGGTTGCGCTACAGGACCAGCGTCACCCCGAGCTTCTGCAGCGCCACGTCGAGCAGGTTGGCGAAGGTCAGGTCGCGCCCCGTCTCCTCATCGCTGCCGCCCGCGAACAGCAGGGCGCGCGCGAAGCCGGCATCGTCGACGATGAGCGACCCCGAATCGCCGCCATCGCTGAACAGGCGACCGGTTCCCTCGATCTCCACCTGGTCGCTGAACAGGGCGATGCGCTCCGTGGTGTCGCCCATGTCCACCTGCAGCCGGTCGACGTTCACCTGCGTGATCGTTCCGCGCGTGACGCCGGTGGTGCGCCCGGCCTTCGCGACGGGCCGGCCCAGGTCGTCGAACGTGACAGGCTTCACGCCGCGCACGCGTCCCGGAATGGCTTCCGTCCACCCGACCCAGAACTCAACGGTGGGGAGGAGCGCGGCCAGCGCGCAGTCGACGACGTTGGCGCGCACGAACGACATCGGGACGTACCGGTCGAGCACCCCCACGAGCGTTCGCGACGACACCTTGGTGCGTCCCGCAATGTCCAGCGCCCCCGGCTGGATCACCGGGTCACCCGGCTGTCCGGCGTTCACGTCGGCCAGCACGTGGTTGTTGGAGAGCGCATAGTAGGCGTGCTGGTCCTCCACGATGAAGCCGAGCGTGCCGGCTGTCACGTTGTAGTGCCCGATGGAGACGCCCGCCTCCAGCGGGCGGCGCCGCTTGCGAAACCAGCTGGGGGTGGGGACGCGCTTGCGCACCTTGGGCACGAGCTTCACGTCGGCCTCGCCCCGGGCGCGGCGCGTGATCTCCTCGGCCAGGCGACGGCCGGCTGCCCCACGCGCCTGCACGCGGGCGCCAAGCCGGTAGTCGCCGCCCTTGCGCCCGGCGGCGACGCCAAGGGCCACGCGCACCGAGTCCGCGGCGCGCGTGTGCGTGGTGTCGAGCTGGCGCCCCAGGGCCCGCGCCGCGGCCCCGCGCGCACCCA
>CAZVDJ010000711.1:0-2812 GCA_964626245.1 uncultured Gemmatimonadaceae bacterium | reverse complement strand
GTGCTTGCGGTACTCGTCGAGCGTCGTGGCGCCCACCACGCGCAGCTCGCCACGCGCCAGCATCGGCTTGAGCATGTTGCCGGCGTCCATGGAACCTTCGGCCTTGCCGGCCCCAACCAGCGTGTGCAGCTCGTCGATGAAGACGATGAAGAGCCCCTGCGAGTCGGTGATCTCCTTGAGCACCGCCTTGAGCCGCTCCTCGAACTCGCCGCGGAACTTGGCCCCGGCAATGAGCGCCCCAAGGTCGAGCGAGATGAGGCGCTTGTTCTTGAGCCCCTCTGGGACGTCGCCGTTCACGATGCGAAGCGCCAGCCCCTCGGCGATGGCGGTCTTTCCCACGCCAGGTTCGCCGATGAGGACCGGGTTGTTCTTGGTGCGGCGCGAGAGCACCTGCATCACGCGGCGAATCTCCTCGTCACGCCCGATCACCGGGTCGAGCTTTCCCTTGCGCGCGGCTTCCGTGAGGTCGCGCGTGAAGCGCTGCAGCGCCTGGTACTTGTCCTCAGGCGTCTGGTCGGTGACCCGGTGCGAGCCGCGCACCGCCTGGAGCGCCTCGAGCACGGCGGCGCGGTCGGCGCCTGCGGTCCCGAGCAGCCCCTTGCTCTCCGTCCCCTTCACGTCGGTGAGCGCCAGCAGGAGGTGCTCCGTGGAGACGAAGTCGTCTCCCAGGCCGCGCGCCTCCTCCTCGGCCCGATCGACGATCTGCCCCAGTTCGCGCGAGAGCGTCGGCTGCGCTCCCGTCTGCTTCGGGTAGCGCCCCATCTCGCGCGTCACGGCCTCGCGCAGCGCGGCGAGGTTCGCACCGACCTTCTGCAGCACGGGGGCAACGATCCCCTCGTCCTGCGTGAGCAGGGCGTGCAGCAGGTGCAGGTCGTAGACGAGGGGGTTGCCGTTGCGCCGAGCGAGGGCCAGGGCCTCGTTCAGCGCCTCGGTCGACTTCACGGTCAGGCGATCGGGATTGATCATCGCGTCGAGGATCGGCGGGTGGGTGCCGCAGGAGGAATGCAACTCTCTTCCCGTCGCTGGGGCAACCCGGGTGCCGCTCGCAACTGGCCGAATTGGCGCGACGGATCCCCTGATCCGCGCCACACGTTCAGCCCACTGCCGAGGTGGCGCAGCCGGGTGGCACCGCGACACGCATCGGGGCTCCGGCGAGGCCCCGGATCATCCGGTGGGGGAGATGCTATAAAACGTGCGCCGCGGCGTCTTGAGGATGCCGCGGCGCACGTCCTGTCGCTTGCTCGATCGGTGGTGCGTTCCGTTGCGCGGCCGGCGTTGTGCCTGCCGGGCGCTCACTTCATCACGATCATCTTCCGGAAGATTGCCTTACCGTCGACCTCGAGGCGGTAGACATAGACCCCGGATGATGCGTCGCGACCGTCGAGGTACTTGCCGTCCCAGTACGCAGTGTACTGGCCACACGTCAGCAACACGTCGTTGATCGGTTGCCCGCCACCGATGCCCGTCGAGCCCCCCTGCAGGACTGGGGTGCCCACAAACTGGGCGAGCACGTTGTAGATCTTCAGCGAGACGCGAAACTGCCGTCCTGCATCCATGCATGCCGGCGCACCGCCGATCGAGAAGGGGATCGTTGTCTCGACCGTGATCGGATTGGGGAAGTTCTGCCCAAGGACCGATCCCGTGACAGGATCTCGACTCGATTGTTGTGTCGCCTGGGCCGCTGCCGAGCGTGTTCCCAACGCGCAGAGAGCAAGCACCAGCCATCGTGCTGCCCATCGTCGCGTCATGTGTCCTTCTCCAATCTGACAAAGTAGAAGTGCGGGGCTAACTCCTGATAGCGGTTTGGGTTCCGGCGTTTGGCGCGAACTTAGGACTCCCCGCGGGGACTGTCAAGCAAGACGAGGGCACCCCCACGCTCCCGAAATCCCCCTTACGCTCCACCCCGCCGAACCACGATCTCCGGTCGCCCTCGCACCCTCACCCGAGTACCCGACCGTCCCGGCGCCGTTCCGTGATGCGCTGGCGGTCGCAGTACTCCAGAAAGGGAATCAGGTACTTGCGAGACGTCCCCAGCAATTCGCGCAGTTCAGCCGGTCCGTACTCGCGCCCGGGCGCCATTCCCGATCGCAGCCGCCCGACCAGGTCGCGCACCGCGCCGGCTGCGTAGAATCGATCGGGCTCCACCTGCACGACGCTGCCATCGCGTTCGAGGTTACGCAGCAGCGGGACCGGATCGTGACCACCCTCCTCGCTTCGCAACTCCGACACCGAGGGGGGCTCCGCCCCTGACGACTCCAGCCGCTCCAGGATCCGGTCCCGGCGCTCGGTCATTTCGACCGACATCGTCGGACTCCAGCCCGGCCGCCTGATCCCACCGCTGCCCAGCTCGAGCGTCCCGCGGGCGGTCGCGACATCGAGCGCAAGCGCCGCCAGATCGTCATCGACGGGCACCGCCGCCCGAACGGCCGCGCGCGGTGCCCAGGCGTCCAGCGGATGCTCCGTGTGATGGCGCTGTACCGCGCTCTTGAGGCGCGCCTCCACCTCCGTCACGACCGTACGAGCGAAGAGTCGCCCACCTCCTCGTACCCCGCCGTGGACACCGGCAACCACCGGCGCCGCCTCGCGCGGCGCGACGCCGAGCCTGATCGCCAGGAGGGTTTCCGGCACGCCGCGCTCACCGGCTTCGGCGACCATCCCGGCCAGCCGCTGCGCGGCATCGAGGCCCGCGGGCCACGGACGCACCCGACGCTGCGCAGGCATGGGATCGGTCACCACACCCCCGCCGATGGTTGCCGGAGGCGACGGCCGACGCAACACGAAGCGGTCGCCCGCACGCGCCACGAGCGGGGCA
>CAZVDJ010000710.1:0-2817 GCA_964626245.1 uncultured Gemmatimonadaceae bacterium | reverse complement strand
GGGGCGATTAGCTTTCGCGCCGAGATGTCCGCCGTGACGAAGTGCGCCGCCCTGTCGTTCGCCATGCTCCTCGCCGCCTGCGGTGGAGGGCGCGGTGGCACGTCGGCCGCTCCGGCGGCGGTGTCGGCGCCCAGCGCCGGCCCGGGTGCCCTGTCGCGCTTCGCGGCGCTCAAGGTGATGGTCCTCCCCACGCAGTCGGCCCGGCTCTCCGACTCGGTCACGTGGCGCATGGCGGGCGGCGAGCGCGCCATCGTCGCCGCGCTGGACAGCGCCCTCGAGCGGTCGCTGGGCGAGCGCGGACTCGCCACGCTGTGGATCTTTCCACCCGCGCTCACGCGCGCCGCGCGCCGCAATCCCACCTTCGTGACCGAGCCGTCGGCCATGCCGGCGCTCGCCGCCGTTAGGGCGGGGTTGCGGAAGCCCGAGGAGCTCCTCACCGAACCGTTTGCGTCGCAGCTGCGCGCATTGGCCGGCGTGAGCGACTCGCGCTACGCCCTGGTGCCGCTGGAGCTGCGGCGGGACGCGACGGGCGACACCACCACGGCCCGGCTGGTGCTGCAGGCGGCCGTCATCGATGCGCGCGGGTCCCGCGTCGTCTGGGTGGGCGAGGTGGGGAGCGACCCGTTCTCTCGCGCCGGCCGGCCGCTCCTCTCGGCGCTGGTGCCGCGCGTCGCCGACCTGGTGGTTCCTCGATAACGCACTCCACACATGCCCATTCCCTGCACGCTCATCCCCGGCGACGGCATCGGCCCTGACATCACCGACGCGACCGTCCGCATCCTCGCCGCCGCGGGCGCGCCCTTCGAGTGGGATCGGCAGCTGGCCGGGATGGCCGCGGTGCACGCGCACGGCAACCCGATGCCCGATGCCACGCTCGACTCGATCAAGCGCACGCACCTGGCGCTCAAGGGGCCGCTGGAGACGCCGGTGGGTGAAGGGTTCCGCTCGGTGAACGTCGCGCTGCGCAAGACCTTCGACCTGTACGCCAACGTGCGTCCGGCGCAGGTGATCCTGCGCGGCGGTCGCTTCGACAAGGTGGACATCGTCCTCGTGCGCGAGAACACCGAGGGGCTGTACGCGGGGCTCGAGCACTACATCAAGATCGGCGAGGACGAGAAGGCGGCCGCCGAGTCGATCGCGCTCATCACGCGCCTGGGCTCGGAGCGCGTGATCCGCTACGCCTTCGAGTACGCGGTGCGGCACGGGCGGCGGAAGGTCACCCTGGTGCACAAGGCCAATATCCTGAAGTACTCGCAGGGACTGTTCCGGATGGTGGGGCAGCAGCTGGCCAGGGAGTACGAGGGGCGCGTGGCATACGACGAGCGCATCGTCGATGCCTGCGCCATGCAGCTGGTGATCAAGCCGGAGCAGTTCGACGTCATCGTGACGACCAACCTGTTCGGCGACATCCTCTCCGACCTGGTGTCGGGGCTGGTGGGAGGGCTGGGGCTCGCCCCCGGCTCCAACATCGGACAGCATGCGGCGATCTTCGAGGCGGTGCACGGCACGGCTCCGGACATCGCCGGGCAGGGGATCGCCAACCCGAGCGCCCTGACCTTCGCCGCCTGCCTCATGCTGGAGCACGTGGGCGAGCGGGAGCTCGGGCGGCGCATCCACGACGCCGTGGTGGCCACCCTCCGGCAGGGGACGACGATCACCCGCGACCTCGGCGGGAGCGCGTCGACGGGGCAGTTTGCCGACGCGGTCATCGCCCGCCTGCAGGGCGCCGCCGGCACCTAGCGCGCGACTGCACCCTCGAGCGCCCGTCCGTGCCACGCGTCACGCGAACGACCCGCCTCTTCCACGTGTCCGACCTGCACTTCGGCCGGCCGGCGGTGCCGGCGCAGATCGACGCCATCGAGGCGATGATCCAGTCCGAGCGATACGATGTCGTGGCCATCTCGGGCGACGTGTCGCAGCGAGCCCGCGCCGGTGAGTTCCAGCGGGCGGCCGCGTTCATTCGCGACGCCCGGCGTGTGAGTCGCGTGCTGTGCGTGCCGGGCAACCACGACGTGGCCTGGTGGCGCTCCCCGTTGCACCTGCGCGGCGCCGGCACCATGTACGAGCCGTACCGGACGCACCTGGATGAGGAGCTGGAGCCCGTGCTGCGTGTGGAAGGCTGCACCGTGGTGGGGCTCAATACCGCGCAGGGAGTGCACCCCCGCACCCTCACCTGGAACGTGCGCGACATCTCCATCATCGGGGACCTGCGCCGGTCGCAGGTGGAGCGTGCGCGCCGCGAGTTCGAGGCGTCGCCGCCGGGTGACGCCCGCGTCATCGTGATGCATCACAACCCGGTCAAGGGCGAGCTGTCGCAGCGTCACGGGCTCAAGCACACCAAGCGCATCCTGGGGGCGTTCGCCCAGATCGGCGTGGACCTGGTCCTCTGCGGGCACGACCACCAGGAGGCGATTCACTTCGTCGAGCACACGCGCAAGGGGACGGTGATCTCCACCGCCGGGACGGTGTCCAACCGTTCGCGCGGCGGGCGCCCCTCGAGCGTGAACGTCATCGAGATCTCGCCCGGCGAGATCCGGATCGTCACGCACATCTGGTCGAGCGCCGACCGTACCTTCGCTCCCGGTCCCTGGAAGTGCTTCGCTCGCTCCTCGCATCACTCGGCCTAACGAGCCGCGCCGCCGAGCAGCTCGAGCTGGGGCTGGGCAGCACGTCGGCGCCGGCGGGTGGCGGCACGAGCGCGCCAGACGCGACGGCCTTCCTCGCCCGCCTCCGCACCCTGGGGCTCACGGGGATCGGCACCCTGCACTTCACGCGCAACCGGAGCACCCTCGTCTCGTTCCGGGCGGCGACGCTGCG
>CAZVDJ010000709.1:0-2820 GCA_964626245.1 uncultured Gemmatimonadaceae bacterium | reverse complement strand
CCTCTCGTCCTCTCGTCCTCTCTTCTTCTCGTCTTCTCGTCTTCTGCCCTCCCCCTACTCGTACCGAAGTGCCTCCACCGGGTCCAGCCGCGATGCCCGGCGCGCCGGGATGAGGCCGAAGACGAGGCCGATCGAGACGGAGACCACCACCGCCACCAGGGTGATGCCCACGGGTGGAGGGGCCTCGACGTCGAGGAGCAGGGCGGCCAGCCGCCCCACGCCCAGTCCCGTCACGATCCCGATCAACCCGCCGATCCCGGTGAGCGTCGCCGCCTCGAAGAGGAACTGCAGCATGATGTCGCGGCGCGTGGCGCCTAACGCCTTGCGCACCCCGATCTCCCGCGTGCGACTGGTGACCGACACCATCATGATCGCCATCACCCCGATGCCCCCCACCAGGAGCCCGACCGACGAGAGCGAGACCATCACCAGGAAGAAGGCGCCGGTGAGGCGATTGAAGATCTGGAGGATCTGGTCCTGCGTGACGAAGTCGAAGTTGTTCTTGTCCGCCGGCCGCAACCGCCGCATCTCGCGCAGCGCCACCATCACCGCCTCCTGCACCTGCGCCACGGGAATCCCCTTGCGACCCTTCACCGAGATGAACACGGCATTGGCCTTGTCGAGCGTGAACTGCTGGTCGGCCATGCGATAGGGGATGATGGCCGACGTCTCGGCGCCCGGCGGCTGGAAGACGTTGCTGGCCGGCTGGAAGAGGCCGATGATCTCCGCGGGACGCCCTCCCACCTTGATCACGTGGCCGAGCGGGTTGCGTCGCCCGAGCATCTCACGCGCCAGGTCCTCGGGGATCACGACGACGCTCGCCCCGCTCTTGAGCTCCGAGCGCGTGAACCAGCGCCCCAGCACGAGCTCCCCGCCGATGATCTCGGCGAAGTGCTCGTCGGCGCCGTAGATGCGATTGGGTTGCGTGCGCACCGTGCCATACTCCAGCCGGCCCTGCAGCACGGCCCACATGCCCGCATAGGAGACATCGGGCAGTTGCGCGATGCGCTCGGCCTCGCGCGCCTCCAGGTCCGGCCGAATGCGGATCCACGCCGGGAGCGCGTCGGGGTTGACCGGTGTCCCGTTGTAGGCCTTGAAGACGTAGAAGACGGTGGGCCCCGCCTGCTCGATGGTGGAGACGATCTGTGCCTGGATGCCGTTCACGATCGTGGCCATCGACATCACGGAGCTCACGCCGATCACCACGCCCAGGATGGTGAGCGCGGCGCGGAGCTTGGACGCACGCATCGCATCCAGGGCGATGCCGACATTCTCTTGCAGCTGGTCGAACAGTCGCATGGGCCGCTACTCGGCGCGCAGCGCCGCGATGGGGTCCAGGCGCGCCGCACGGCGCGCCGGGTACACGCCGAAGAGGATCCCGACGCCCGCGCCCAGCGCGAGCGAGAGTCCCACCGACCACCCGGTCACGCGTGCGGGGAGCGGCGACGCGGCGGCGATGGCCGACGCGAAGAGCCATCCCGCCGTCACGCCGATGAGGCCGCCCAGCGTGGCCAGCACGATCGCTTCCCACAGGAACTGCCGCTCGATGTCGGCGGCGCGCGCGCCCACCGCCTTCCGGATCCCGATCTCGTGCGTGCGTTCGGTCACGGCCATGAGCATGATGTTCATGATCACGATGCCGCCCACCACCACGCCAATGCCCACCATGGCCGGGATGATCGCGAAGAGCAGGCGGGTCACGGTGCGCCAGAACGAGACCAGCGCGTCCGACGTCTCGATGCTGAAGTCGTTCTCCTGCCCGGGGCGCAGCCCGCGCGCCACGCGCATCGCTTCCTCGGCGCGCGCCATGGCCGGCGCCACCTCGTCGGCGAGCGCCATCTTCACCGACACCACGGTGGTGCTGCGGCGCCCGAACAGCATCTCGAAGCGCGAATTGGGCATCAGCGCGTAGGTGTCGAACGACTGCCCGAGGACCTGCCCCTTCGACGCATTGACCCCGATGATCTCGAACTGGTCGCCCAGGATGCGCACCGTCTTGCCCACCGCCTGCACGTTGGGAAAGAGTGCGTCGGCGATGTCCCGCCCGATCACGATCACGGGGCGGCGCTGCACCACGTCCAGGTCGCTCAGCGCGCGTCCTTCCTCGATGCGGTAGTCCTGCACCAGCTGGTACTGCTCGGTGACGCCGAACAGGATGACGTCGGAGACGCGCTCGTTGCGCCACACCAGGTCCACGCGGGGCGTGGGCCAGCCCGACTGGAACGAGACGGCCACGGCGTTAGGCACGGCCGCCGCCACCGCCTCGGCGTCGCTGGGGGTGATCTTGGGGCGTCGCGCGATGCGGTTGACGTCGTCATCCGAGATGCGCCCCACGTTCACCGGCGAGCGGCGCACCTGGAAGGTGTTCGCCCCGATCATCGCGTCGGCGATGTTCTCCTTCACGTAGGCGTTCATCCCCTGGATGATCGCGGTCACCGCCACCAGGAAGGCGACGGAGACGATGATCCCCAGGAGCGTGAAGAACGACCGCAGCTTGTTGCCCCGGATCTGCAGCAGCGCGGTGGTCACCACATCCGAGAAACGCACAGGAGCAGAAGACGAGAAGACGAGAAGACGAGGGAAAAGCGGTCGGCCGTCACCCTCAAGCTATCGAGGGGGACGGCCGTTGCACCTTGCCGCGGGGCCGGGTGAGGCGGAGACGGGCGCCTGGGGCGCCGGTTCGTCACTCGTAGCGGAGCGCCTCGACGGGGTCCAGGTTGGCGGCGCGCGCGGCGGGGGCCATGCCGAACAGGATGCCCGTGAAGGCCGACGCCATGAGCGACGCGACCACGGCGGGGAGCGGGACGGCCGCCGGGATCG
>CAZVDJ010000708.1:0-2820 GCA_964626245.1 uncultured Gemmatimonadaceae bacterium | reverse complement strand
GAACAACTGGCGCCCGCTGGCGCAGGAGAACCTCGCCGACCGGCAGGACCTGGCCGTCACGATCGACTATCGGGACATCCTGGGCGAGATCGTGCAGAACCGCCTGGGGAATGCCAACCTGTCGACGGTCTTTCCCGGTTATGTCCCCGCGTTCCGAGGGGTGACGCAGTAGTCGCTGCGGCCACGGGAAGCGCGGTTCACGCGAAGCCGCGAAGAGGCGAAACACGAGCGGGGGCGCTCCCGAGAGCCGCCCCCGCTTCGTATCTCCTCGCCTTCTCGTCTTCTGCCCCTAGGGTACCACATCCACCTCGCCGTCCATGCCGGGGTGCAGCGAGCAGGTGTACTTGTACAGCCGCACCGTGTCGAACCGGCGGGCGATGGTCTGGTTGCTCACCTGCCCCGGAATGTCGGCGGGGGCGCCCGGGACGCGCTCGAAGATCACGTTGTGCGCCAACGCGGGAAAGACGTAGTTCACCGTTCCACCCTGCTTCACCAGCGCGCGGAACGGCGTGAAGGTCTGCCCCGGCATGTTGACGGTGACGGTGGTGGGAGCCGACGTCACGGTGATGCGCGCAGTGGCGCTCTTCCCGGAGATGGTGGCCGTGATGTCGGCCGTCCCGACGATGAGCGCCGTGACCAGGCCCGACGAGTTGACCGTGACGACGGCGTTGTTGGAGCTGCGCCACGTGGCCGCCGGAGCGCCGGCCACCGGGGTCCCCGAGGCATTGAGCGCCGTTGCTTGCAGCTGCTCGGTGCGCCCGGGCAGGAGCGTCAGGCTGGGGGCGTTGAGCGCGACCGAGGCAATGCCATCGTTTCCGGCCGGTCCCCCGTCTCCGCCGCCACCACAGGCGGCGAGCCACGCCAGGGCCAGCGTGGCACCCGTCGTTCGCCATGCGCGTCGCAGGCGGGCGACCGGCCGTCCCACGCGTTCGGAGCTTTCGGTCCTCGACATCCAGTTCCTCCGGGAGTGCTTCAAGGTGCGGCCGGCGCGTCGTGACGGGCGGTGACGTCGCGCACCGCCTTGCAGGCGGGGCCGTGGTCGGCGCAGTACCAGCCGTGATGGTCGAAGAAGACCTGATGAAGCTCGGCTTCCCGCTCATAGCGCACCCGGTACAGCGCCGTCACCCGCGTTTGCGATCCCACCACCGCGCGAACGTCGAGCGCCTCGACCTGCACGCGTTGCGGCCACAGGTCGAACTGTGCATCCCCCCGCTCCGCCGACGGGCGCCGCGCATCGCGCGTCGCGCCACTGCCCGGCCGGGGCGGCGATCCGGAGGGACGTGTGGGGCGAGTGGGCACGTGACGGTGCGACGAATTCGACGGGTGCGAGGAACGCGAGAGCGCCGGCGCGGCCATGCGATCGGTGAGTCGCGAGGCCTGGGCGGAAGCTAGTCGAGTTGCGGCCTGCTGCCATTCCGGTGACCTTGGGGCCGTCATCGCCGGCCGCTGCCCCCCCTCTCCCGAGCTCCCCGTGCGCCTCTGGCAGCGACTCTCGGTCGCCCTCCTCTTTGCCGTGATCCTCCTGATCCGCGCCGAGGTGACGGGGGCCGCCTCGTGGGTCTACCTGCTCAAGCCGCTGTGCACCGTGCTCGTGATGGGGATCGCCCTTCCCGCCGCGCTCGACCCGCGCGACCGGTATGGGCGGCTGGTGGGAGCGGCGCTCGTCTTCTCGCTCGCCGGGGATGTCCTGCTCATGCTGCCCAGCGACCAGTTCGTGGGCGGGCTCGCCGCCTTCCTGGTGGCGCACCTGTTCTACATCGCGGCCTTCACCCGCGACGGCGGCTTCACGGCCGCAACGCGATCGGCCCTCCCGCTGTCGGCGATGGGGGCGATCGTCCTTGCCCTGATCTGGCCCTTCCTGGGGCCATTGCGCCTCCCGGTCATCGCCTACATGCTCGTGATCCTGACCATGGCGTGGCAGGCCCTGGAGCGATCGCGCCAGAGCTCGCACGACGGGGCATGGTGGGCCGCCGTGGGCGCGATGCTCTTCGTGACCTCGGACTCCGCACTCGGCCTGGCGCGCTTTCGCGGCGACTTTCCCGGGGCGCGCGCGTTGGTGCTGGGGACGTACTACCTGGCCCAGTGGATGATCGCGACGTCGGCGCTCGTGCGCGCCGGGCGGCTGGCGCAGGCGCCGCGGTGAGCAGCGCTGGAGCGCCAGCCTGGGAGCGCAGGTCTCGATGTTCGGGTCCCGATGATGGAGCGAAGCTGACGATGCTGGTGGAAGCGTGCGTGGACTCGGTGCAGGGGGCGCTCGCCGCGGAGCAGGCCGGGGCCGGGCGCCTGGAGCTGTGCGCCAACCTGATCGAGGGGGGGACGACCCCCAGCGGCGGGATGATGCGCGCGGTGGTGCGCTGCGTACGGCTTCCGGTCTTTCCCATCGTGCGCCCGCGGGGCGGGGACTTCGTGTACGACGCCGCTGACATCGAGGTGATGCTGCGCGACATCGAGTTCGCCAAGGGGTGCGACGTGCACGGCATCGTGAGCGGGGCGCTCAACCCCAACGGGACGATCGACGAGGACGGGACGAGCGCGCTGCTCGAGGCGGCGCACCCGCTCCCCTTCACCTTTCATCGCGCCTTCGACGTCACGCGCGACCTGGACGAGTCGCTGGACACGCTGCAGGCGTTAGGCGTGCACCGCGTGCTGACGTCGGGCGGGGCGGCGGCCGCGCACGAGGGGGCGGAGATGCTCGCCCGGCTGGTGCGGCGCGGCGGCGACCGCATCGTGGTCATGGCGGGGGGTGGCGTGCGGCGCGACAACGTGTCGGCGCTGGTCACCACCTCGTATTCACTTGAAATTTGTGCCGGATTGGGGGCA
>CAZVDJ010000707.1:0-2827 GCA_964626245.1 uncultured Gemmatimonadaceae bacterium | reverse complement strand
GTCGTGGCAGAGGGTCTGGACGAGACTGTACGACCTTCTCAGAACAGAACTCACCCCTTCCACGCCCGAAACTCCGACGGCCGTATCCCATACCGCGCAATCGCTCCCTCGTGCAGGTCGCTCAGTAGCGTCATGGCGACCTTGGCAAACGCCTCCTGATCGCGCGGCTCCACGCTCCCTCGGGTGGCGGCCCATCGGAGCACGTCTGCTTCCCGCGGCGCCTGATGGGACAACACCACCTCCCGCACCACCTCCGCCAGCTCCCCCCGATACTGCAATCGGATCGGGTCCGGCTCTCCCATCGATTCCCGCACCACCGTGTACTGCTGGCACGACCGCTCGTACGCCCACACGAATACATCGCGGAGCAGCGCAACCTTCCCCTGCTCGTACACACCGATCGTCCCTTCCACGTACGCGCCCTCCGGGACACCAACAAACGACAGCGGACACAGATTCCCCTTGATGAGCGGGATGTTCGCCGCAAGGCGTGACGTGCGCTTGTTGACGTCCACGAACGGCTGCAGGTAGGGGAGCTGCACCATCACGAAGAATGCCTGCTCGAACGGATCGGGGATCGCCGCCGCCCGCTCGAGCATCAGGCCGAACAGCTCGTCGATGCGCTGCGGAATGGCCAGCGGGAGATAGGTGGTCCCCGAGATCATGACCGGTCGCGCCCGCAGCTGCCCCTCCCAGGTAGGGTCGTCGAGCAGGTTCTCCGACAGCGCCGCGTGAAGGTTGCGAATGGTGTAGGCATTGAAGCCGATCTCCTCGGCCTGCTCCACGAGCAGCTCGATCGCCTTCTTGTGGTTGAGGATCATCTGCGCCTCGGAGGCGTCCTTCCCCTCCGCGCGTATCCCGCGTTCCAGCAGATTCTGCGTGTCCAGGCGCGAATACGTGTTCCCTTCCAGCCGGCTCGACGACCACGCGAGGTCGATCAGCAGGCGCTCGTAGACCTGCCGGGCGAAGGTCCCCGCGGGACGGGCGCCGTCGGGGGTGCGTCCGAGTTGGTGCAATCGTGCCCGCACCGGTTCGGGGAGGTACCAGGTGGTTCCCGGCGAGTAGTCGCGAAGGAACGCCTCGTTGTATCCCACGGGCACCCTCGCGCCGAGCGGCTGTCGCACCAGCGCTCGCACCGCTTCGCCCGCCGCGCTGAGGGGGATGTAGTCCTCCTCCCCGACGCCGGCTTTCCGTTCCGGCGCTTCGGCCTCGGCACTTGGCGTGGCATCACTGGGGAGGTGGTAGCGGGTCTGCCGCCCGCTACCGGTGCGCGCGATCCGCCCCTGGGAAATGAGGACTTCGAGCCATCGATTCAGCGTGCGGCGGGGGAGGGGCCGGCCGAGCGATTCTGCCGCCTTCAGGCCGATCGCGGCGATATCGAGCGGCGCTGTCGACGCCCGGAGTATGGTCTCGATGGCCTGGAGTTGATGCTCCAGTTCCTTATCCGATCGGCGGGGCATGGCGTATTGAACGAGGTCTTAGTGCCACTTTCGCGAATATGTGGCAGGATGACGATCTTTCGCGCCATATATACTGCATCATGCCGTATTTAATGGCAATGATAGCCTTGTCAGGTGGAATGACGCCATCGCAGGGTGCGGACGCTGGCGAGGCGTGAACCACTGGAGCGTCTCCGCCAACTCCCCCCCGAGCCAACGCCGCCGGCACACGTCGGCCGACGAGTAAGCCGCGCGGCGCGGCGGCACCGAGCTCCGTTCGCCCACGCCACGAAACCCAAAAGAAGACGCCACCCTCGGCGCCTCGCCCCGCGGCCCCACCCTCGCGCCCACCACCGACATCGACGTCCGGCCGCGCACCACCTCCCCCTGCACAGCATCCGCCGCCGCGCTCCGGCGCGCCACGTCCTGCGCCCGCTGGCCAATCGCCTGAATCACGCCGTTGGCCGGGCGGCGCAGCCGCTCCTCGAACTCGTCCTGGTCCCCCTCGGCCGCGTCGGCCATCGCCTTGGCCGCCAACAGCAGCGCCTCGGGCCGACGCGGCATCCCCAGCGCCGCGCGCAGCGCCGGATCGTTGGCAAACCGCTGCGCCCCGATGCGCGCCACGAGACGCATGTACTCCAGCCGCAGCGCGCGCGACCGCTGCTTGATCTGCCGCCTTCCCACCCGCGCCACTCGGCTGCGCGCGCCGAGTTCGATGGCCGCCGCGGCGATGAGATCCGCCGCCTCTCCCAGCGCGTCCACCTGCGCACCTGCGAGAAGCCCCGCGATCCGGTGCCCGGAGATCGCAGGGCAAGGCCTGGTCGATCAGTTGTCGTCTTCCGGCGCTGCCACGCGAAACGCGACGCCTGTCGCGGCGAACGCGGCCGCTGCCACGCCGCACGCGGTCGTTGCCACTGCGCTCCATCGCGCTGCCACGCCGCACGCGGTCGTTGGCGCCGCGAACCATCGCACTGCCACGCCCAACGCGCTCACTGCCACGCCGCGACTGCGCGTTCGCCCGCCGGCGCGGCGTCTTTCGCTGGTGCATCAGCGCGATTGGTCGCGCCCCTCGTCCGTTCTGTCGACGAACGCGCGCATTCCAACGGCAAACGCCGTCGTTCTATCGCCGCAACAACTCATCGTGCGCGGTGACACGCGCACCTGTCAGCGGGATTCGTGAGGTGGCGCGCGAAACACGGTCACCGCCGCGCCCGTTCACGCCTCCTGTCACCCAGACTCGAACGCCTGCACACCATCCCTGGTGACTGGTCGCTCGCGCCGACTGGTGCGTCATCGAGATTCGGTCGCTTGTCCCTGGAAGACGCTCCCTTGACACTCGCGCACGACCTATCGGCGGCGGCGCCCGGTGCTCCTGCACTCGGCGACTG
>CAZVDJ010000706.1:0-2836 GCA_964626245.1 uncultured Gemmatimonadaceae bacterium | reverse complement strand
AAGGGAACCAAGACGTTCGTCCGTTCCGCACCGTCCACCGCTTTCGATCAATACCTCCAGGACATACAGAAACTCCCCCTCATCACCGATCCCGCCGAAGAGCGGAGACTGGCGCGGCTGGCGCAAAAGGGTGACGAGCGTGCGGCAGAGCGACTGGTTACGGCGAACCTGCGGTTCGTCATCTCCTATGTGAAGAAGTACCAGGGGCACGGCCTCGACCTCAGCGAGCTGGTCGCCATCGGCAACGAGGGGCTCCTGAAGGCGGTCCGGAAGTTCGATCCCGACCAGGGCGTCAAGTTCATCTCGTACGCGGTCTGGTGGGTGCGGCAGGCGGTGCTCAAGGCGCTGGCGGAGCAGACGCGGTCGGTGCGCATCCCGCTCAACCAGAACTCGCAGCTCATCCGGCTGTCGCGTGCCGAGACGATCCTGGGGCAGGTGCTGCGGCGTGATCCCACCGACGACGAAGTCGCGCGACTGATCGGCGAGACGCCCGAGAACGTCCGCTCCGCGCGGCAGATGTCCGCGACCGAAGTCTCCCTCGATGCCCCCATCGACCGGAGCGATCGCGAGGCCTCCACGTTAGGCGAGCGTTTTGCCGGCGTCGACGGGGCCGAGATCGAGGAGGTGACGGACTACAAGCTGATGCGCGAGTTCATCGAGCGTGTCTTCCGCAAGTACCTCACCCCGCGCGAACGCAAGATCCTCTACCTGTACTACGGACTGGAGGAAGGGTCGGAAGCGATGACGCTCGAGCGCATCGGGGCGCTCATGGGCGTGACACGCGAGCGCATCCGCCAGATTCGCGAGCGCGCCTTCGAGAAGCTGCGCGAGTCGCCGGACGGACGTGCGCTGGCCGGCTTCTGGTCGGCAGCCTAGGACCGCGCGCTCGAGGCGCGCCACCGCACTCGCGGCGATCGCGCGTCACGAGCCGGATTCAGCAGAAGCCACGGGGCGACCGTAGAAGTGCGGTCGCCCCGTTCACGTTGACACGTCGTCCGAGCGGGACGAGAGGCGAAACGGCCAGCGACAGCCGACATGGTGATCCGCCATCCCCGCGGTATCTGCCATGGGCGTGAGCCAGGGCTAATACGATTCGCTCCCGAGTGTGCTAGATATCCCGTGGAACTCGGCGGCGTCCGGCGACGTCCGGGCGCGAACACCGCATGGAGGCGAGCCGCGAGTTGAACGTCAAGGACGACGCAGTCAAGGACGACGCAGCTTCACCAACCCCGCATCGTGTGCTCATCATCGACGATGAGGTCACGATCCGCATCGCGCTTCGACGCTTCTTCTCCCGGATGGGCTGGGACGTGGAGGAGGCTGCCAACGGGGCAAGCGCCCTGGACATGCTCGACCATGACGGCGAGCCGGCGACTCGCCGCTTCTCGCTCGTCGTCTCGGACCTTCGGATGCCCGGGCTCAACGGGATGGAGATGTACGATCGGCTCAAGTCGCGGCGCCCCGAGGTGCTGGACCGCCTGATCTTCTCCACCGGGGACCTGGTGAGCGAGGAGGCCGCGGAATTCGTGCGCACCACCGACTGCGTGGTGTTGCAGAAGCCGTTCGAGCTGGCGGCGTTGCGCGAGCTGGTGGAGCGCCTCGTGTCGCGAGACCACCCGTAGCGCGCCGTAGCGCGAGCCACGACCGTCCGGCGGCGACTCCCCGCCAGTGGGCGCGGGTGGTATGATGTGCTCCGAGATGCCGTCGTCGTCGCGCCTGCCGATCTTCCCCCTGCCGCTCGTCCTCCTGCCGCGGGCCGTGCAGCCGTTGCACATCTTCGAGCCGCGCTATCGCCAGCTGCTGCGCGATTGCCTGGACGGCTCGCGCGAGTTCGGGATCATCTGCCGCACCCCGGAGGTTGCAGAGCACGAGATTCCGCCCGGCACCGCGGGATGCGTGGCGCACATCGAGTCCGCGCAGTCGCTCCCCGATGGTCGGTCGAACATCATGGTCGTGGGAACGCGGCGCTTCACGCTCGACCACTTCCTCGACGACCCGGCCCCCTACCTGGTGGGTGAGGTGCGGACCTTTGGTGACGAGGACGAGCCGGACGCCGGCATGCGAGACCTGGCGGCGCGGCTGCGCGAACTGTTCGCGCGTGTCGGGCGAAGCGCGCGCGCCATCCAGGACGACACCACCCCGCTTCCGGAACTTCCCGAATCGCCCTCGGATCTCTCGTTCGCCATCGGGCAGTTCCTCGACCTCGACCTCTCCGACAAGCAGCGGCTCCTGGCGTCGCGTTCACCGCTGGGGCGCCTGCGGCAGCTGGACGAGGTGCTGGCGCCGGTGGTGGAGTCGGTGGAACAACGCGCCCGCATCCACACCCGCGCCCGTGGCAACGGGCACGGAACGCACTGACGCCGTCGACATGCATCCGCAAGACTCGTTAGGGCGGGCCCTGTCCGCGATCGTGGGGGAACGCCAGGTGCTGCAACGCCGCAGCGAACTCCTGGTGTACGCGAGCGATGGATTGCCCGGGTACCGAAAGGAACCGGCGCTCGCGGTCATCCCGCGCACGCGCGACGAGGTCGTCGAGGTCGTGCGACTCCTGGCGCGCGAGGGCGTCCCCTTCGTCCCGCGCGGCGCCGGCACGGGGCTCTCGGGCGGGGCGCTGGCCGACGGCGCGGTGCTCATCGGATTGCACCGGCTCACGCGCGTGCTGCGCGTGGACGCCGACAACCGGCTGGCGGTGGTGGAGCCTGGGGTGGTGAACGTGCACCTGACGAAGGCCGTGGCGCCCTTCGGGTTGCACTATGCCCCCGATCCGTCCAGCCAGGCGGCGTGCACGATCGGCGGCAACGTCGCGGAGAACGCCGGCGGCCCGCACTGCCTCAAG
>CAZVDJ010000705.1:0-2843 GCA_964626245.1 uncultured Gemmatimonadaceae bacterium | reverse complement strand
GGCAACTCGGGCGGCGCCGTCCTCGGGTATGCGCTCGAGGGGATCCAGTCGACGCTCACGTCGGGCGCGCTGGAAATGTCCAACGTCGACCTGGCGCAGGAGTTCACCAACATGATCGTGACGCAGCGCGGCTTCCAGGCCAACTCGCGCGTGATCACCAGCAGCGACGAGATGCTGCAGGAACTGGTGAACCTGAAGCGGTAACCGTCGGCGGCGGGGGACCGGGCACCCGCCCGCTCCCCCGCCCAACCACTCCTCGGTTCCCTCGCGTTCGGGGCTCGCCCGCGTGCGCGCGCGGTCTCGCGCGCGCGTTCGCCTGGGCGCGTTCGCCTCCGCGCGCTCTCGCGCCCGTGCGTCCTCGTGCGCGTGCGTCCTCGTGCGCGTGCGTCCTCGTGCGCGCGGCGGCGCGTGCGAACGGCGAGGCGAGCGGAATCCGGCGCGGTGTTTCGCCCGGGTTTCGTGCGCCTGCCACCCCGATCGGCGCCTGGCGGCGGCATTTGCCGCCCCATCCCCCCGGCAAAGGCTTCCGGGGCGCGCATTCGTGCCGAGCGCGGCGCGAAGATTCGATCGCGCTAACCGTTCGCACAACTCGTTGCAGCACAGTGGTTTGCACGGCGTCGGCCCCATTGCATCGAAGGGTCCGGCGCGTGGCCCGCGGCGTGCCTTCTCGGCACATGACTCGACGTGCGTTCGCACCCGCCGCCAGAAGCCACCATGTCCGATCAGCCCGCAGCACCCGCAGAAGGAGAAGAGGCGCCAGTAAAGTCCGGCCCCAAGGGGGTCGTGCTCATTGGTGCCCTGCTCGGCAGCCTCGCGATCGGCGCGGCGGCCGGGATCTTCGCCGTCGGGCCCATCGCCGCCAAGAAGGCGGGCTATGTCGTGACCGTGACCGACAGCGCGGCCGCCGGTGCGCACGGCGAGGGCGAAGCGGCCGACTCCGCGGGGGCGGGCGAGGGCGGCGAAGGGAGCGAGGGGGGCGCGGCGAGCAACCTGCACCTCATCGACAACCTCGTGCTCAATCCCGCCGGCTCGGGCGGCTCGCGCTTCCTCATGCTGTCCGCCGCCATCGAGCTGCGCCAGGCGTCGCAGATCGAGGAGCTCAAGGCGCGCGACGCCGAGTCCCGCGACCTGGTGCTGCGCGTCATGGGCGCGCGCACGGTCGAGGAACTGGCGGAGATGTCCAACCGCGAAGTGCTGAAGCAGCAGCTGGCCGACTCGCTCGGATCGTTCTTCAAGGACAAGAAGGCGATCCGCCGCGTCTACTTCCCGCAGTTCGTCATCCAGTAGGGCGCGCCGTGGCCTCCGAGACGCTCTCGCAGAACGAGATCGACGCGCTGCTGGGTGGCGGCAGCAAGTCGGCGGTGGCCGCCGTGCTGCCGCCGACGCGCGACGTGCTGGCCGACGCCCAGGTCTACGACTTCCGCCGCCCGCACCGCATCTCGAAGGAGAAGCTGCGCACGCTGGAGGCGATGTACGAGCGCTTTGCGAAGTCGATGGAGGGATGGCTGCTGGGACGCGTGCGTGGCGGCGTGCAGCTTCAGCTGCAAAGCGTGGAACAGTTCTCGTTCGGCGAGTTCACGCTGTCGCTCCCGACGCCCTGCGCCTCGTACACCTTCGAGCTGAAGCAGACGGGGGGCCAGCAGGGGGTCATCGACTTCGGCCACGAGTTCGCCTACTTCCTCGTCGACCGCCTCTTCGGCGGCAGCGGCACGCCCGGGCTCCCGAACCGCGCGCTGACGCCCATCGAGCGCATGGCGGTCCGCATCGTGGCGGATCGCGTCCTCACCGTCCTGCAGGAAGTGTGGCAGGACTATCTCGAGATGGACCTGGCGCTCACGGGCTTCGAGTCGATTCCCGAGATCCTGCGCATCGCCAACCGCGAGGAGCCGGTCCTGGTGGCCAACGTCGAGGTCACGGCGGCCGAGACGCGCAGCCTCCTCCTGGTGTGCCTCCCGTTCGCGGTGCTCGAGCGCTTCTTCGCCGGTGGCAGCGAGCAGCGCTCGTCCATGCTCGGCACGCCCGAGGAGCAGATGATCAATCGCGACCTGGCCGAGCACTCGCTGCGCGGCGCGCGCATCCCCGTGGCCGCTCGCCTCCCCGCCTTCCAGCTCTCCATGCGCGAGCTGCTCGGCCTGTCGGCCGGCAGCGTCCTGAACACCGGCGTCACACGCACCGCCGAGTTGGACCTCATCGTCGGCGCGCAGCCGCGCTTCAAGGCAGCACCCGGCCGCATCGGCCCCTCGCTGGCCGTTCGCCTCACCGACGGGCTCCTTCCCGCTCCCGAGCCCGACACCCTCCCGATCACGCGGACCACCTTCCCATGACCGCACCCGACGTCAGCGCCCCCGACCCGATGGAGGCGAACTTCGAGGAAATCACCAACGTCCTCTCCGCGGGCGGCGAGGTTCCCATCTCGCTCCTGCTCGACCTCACACTCCCCGTCTCCATCGAGTTGGGGCGCACCTCGATGACGGTGCAGGAGGTGCTGCGGCTCGGGCGTGGTTCGGTGATCCAGCTCGACCGCCTGGCGGGCGAGCCGATCGACATCTTCGTGGGTGACCGTCGCTTTGCCGAGGGGGAAGTGGTGGTGCTCGGCGAGCACTTCGGCGTGCGCATCACGCGCATCCTCTCCAAGAAGGCGATCGCCGAGGCTGCGGCGTGACGTTCAGCTCCCTCGTGGGTGTCGCGCTCACGCTCGCGTTCGTCCTCGGGCTCCTGGCGGTGACCCTGCGCCTGCTGCGCAAGGTCTCGCAGGGCGGCACGATGGGACGCGGCAAGGGCGGGATCACGCTCGAGGTCGTGCAGCGCGTCACGCTGGGCCCCCGGCAAGGAATCGCGGTCGT
>CAZVDJ010000704.1:0-2849 GCA_964626245.1 uncultured Gemmatimonadaceae bacterium | reverse complement strand
CAAGGTCGCCATCGAAGTGCAGCGCATCCTGCAGCGCTACAAGGCGCTGCAGGACATCATCGCGATCCTCGGCATGGACGAGCTCTCCGAGGATGACAAGAAGGTCGTGGGTCGCGCCCGCCGCCTGCAGCGCTTCATGTCCCAGCCGTTCGCCGTGGCCGAGCAGTTCACGGGGATGAAGGGCGCGTACGTGAAGCTCGAGGAGACGATCTCCTCGTTCGAGCGGCTGTGCGCCGGCGAGTTCGACCAGTATCCCGAGCAGGCGTTCTTCATGTGCGGCGGCGCCGACGACATCGTCAAGAACGCCGAGCGCCTGGCCAAGGCCTGATCATGCTCACCGTCTCGGTCATCTCGCCGGAGCGCACGCTCTTCGAGGGACAGGTGGAGTCTGTTACCGCGCCGGCATTCGACGGCGAGGTGGGGATCCTGACCTCGCACGCGCCGATGATGACGCTGTTGGGGAAGGGGACGCTCCGCCTGGGCCCCGATGGTGCGAAGGGGCGCTTCGAGGTGGAGGGCGGCTTTCTGCAGGTGGTGGACGACACCGTCCGAGTGGTCACGGAGAAGGCGACGCAGCTGTAGTTGCGCTCGGCGGCCGCGCCGGAAGTGGGCGCGGCTTCGCCGACCGAATCGAGTGGTTCACCGGCCACGCCCGCGACTTCACCGCGCAGGCGTGGCCGGTGGCCGTTGGGAGAGCACAGTTTGGCGCCTTCGAACCCACCCGGAGGCCGCATGCGACTGTACCGTTCGTTGGCACGATGTGCTCCCCTGCTCGCCCTGTCCGGCGCCGCGCTCCTTGCCGCGTGCGACGAGGAGGAGTCGGTGGCGCCTGAACCTGAGCGTTACATCGTGGCGCTCACCGGCGCGGCGGAACGCCCGAACCCGGTGACGACCGCCGCCAGCGGGAGTGCGGTCCTGACCGTGCGTGGTGCGGACACGATCGAGTACCTGATGTACGTCTCGTCGGGCGACTCGATCACGGCGTCGCACATCCACGCAGGCGACGCCAATTCCGCCGGGCCCATCATGGTCTTCACCTTCGGCGGACCGGTAACGGGGCGTGTGGATGGGCTCTTCCGGTTCGGCTACATCACGCGAGGCGGGACCTTCTCCGGCGTCTTCAGCTTCGACTCGGTGCTCACGCGCATGCGGAACGGCACGGCCTACCTCAACGTGCACACCCGGCGATTTGCACCCGGAGAGATTCGCGGGCAGATCGTGCGCTGAGCGGCCAGCGCGCTGAGCGACCTGTACCCTGAGCAGCGCGCGATGGGCCGCTTGTGCGGGCGGCAGTGGACCGCTTGTGTCTGGCGGGGTGCCTGACGAACCTTCGGCACCCTGTGGCGTATGACAGGGCTCGTGCCCCGCGCGCGGCATCGACCGCGCGCGGGCCTTCCTGCACACGTCCGGGCGCGACTCGCGCCCGTGCCCGAGGAATCGACATGCCGGGTCTCCTACCGCCGATCGTTCGCGCGGTGCGCCGCGCGCGCGCCGCCGTCACCGTCGCCGTTTCGTCCATCGCGCTTACGACAGCCGTCGCCACCGACGCGCTCGCGCAGGCGTGGGCCTATCCGTCGTTCCAGCCGCCTGCGGTCACGACACGTGAGTTCAACTTCGGCATCGCCGACGCGGGGAATGCCGGGACGAGCATCCTCTTCCAGTGGCGCGAGGGCTTTGGCTCTCGGTCGCAGTTCTCGCTGGACTTCGGCATCGCCGACCCCGATGGCCGCGGGCTGGACAACGTGGTCTTCGTGGGCGGGCAGTTCGCACACCAGCTCGCACGGTCCTCGGCCGACGTCCCGCTCGACTTCCTCTTCACGGCGGGGGCGGGGATCGCCAGCGGCAACAACACGACGCTGCGCGTCCCGGTCGGCGTCTCCATCGGACACCGCTTTCCGCTCGAGGGCTCCCTGGCGCTGACGCCCTACGTGCACCCGCGCGTGTCGCTCGACTTCTGCGGGGGGTGCAGCCGGGATGAGTCGCAGGTGGGGATCAGCTTCGACGTCGGGGCGAACTTCGAGATCACGCGCGTCCTGGCCATTCGGGGGACGGCGTTCTTCGGTGGCTCCGACCGCTTTGGCGAGGACGGCATCGGGCTCTCGCTGGTCTGGACGCCGCCGGGGCTGCGGCGTTAGGCGAGGGCGCGCGCGGCGTCCGGGTCAGCGCCGGGGCTCGAGCAGCGACGAGACGAGGGCGAACGAGCGCTCGGCGGCGCCCAGGTTTCGCGCGACCACGTCGCGCGCGCGTCCCCCGGACTCTCGCCACCGATCGTCGCGCCCGAGCCATTCGCTGAACTGGCGCGCCGCCCCCGCGCTGTCGTGCACCGGGGCGCCGCCGCCAGCGTCGTGCAGCAGCACGGCATCGCGCGCGTCGCGAAAACGCGGGCCAAAGGCGACCGGGACGCCGAAGGCCGCGGGCTCCAGGACGGAGTGCAGTCCGGCGGCGTGAAAGCCGCCTCCCACGAAGGCCGCGGTGGCGAGCGCGTACAGGTCGCCGAGCACGCCCACGCGGTCGACGAGCACCACGTCGGCGTCGGCTTGGCCCTCGCTGCCAAGCCGGGCGAGCGAGAGGTCGGCCGACGCGGCCCATGTCTCGATCGGCGAGAGGTGGGCCGGGGAGGGTTCGTGCGGGGCAATGACCAGACGCGCGCCCGGATGCTGGCGGCGCACCGCCTCCCAGGCCGGCAGCAGCACGCGCTCATCGGCGGGCCACGTGCTCCCGGCCACGAGCGTCGGGCGGGTGGAGGTGAGTGGCGCCAGGAGCGCCGACGCGCGATCCACGCGAGCGGCGCGCGCCGCCACCTGGTCGTAGCGCGTGTCACCCGTCACCTGCAGCGCCTCGCGGCGGAC
>CAZVDJ010000703.1:0-2852 GCA_964626245.1 uncultured Gemmatimonadaceae bacterium | reverse complement strand
GCACGAGCCGCTTGCCCAGGCGCCGAACGCCGCGCACGGTGCGCCCGACCAGCGCGTCGAGCGGCGGATCCACGGAGCGCAGGACGAACGGATTGGCGAGCTGCACGCGCTCGACCACGTGCCCCACCACGTGGCGTTCCAGCGCTTCCGCATAGGCAATGATGTCCGGGAGCTCTGGCACCGAGGGGGAGAAGACGGGAAGTCAGGAAGTCGAGGGGAGCGGCAGTGCCTTCGCGAGGGCGACGGGCATCGTAGCTTTCTCCCCTCTCCTCGCCGACTGTCAACTTGTCCGCCGCGTGAAGCTCCCACCACTCCCGATCGTCGACGTGCTGCCGGCGTTGCGCCAGGCGCTGGACGCCGGGACGGCTGTCGTGCTGCAGGCGCCACCCGGCGCGGGAAAGACGACGGTGGTGCCCTTGGCACTGCGCGATGCGCCGTGGCTGCGGGGCAGGAAGATCGTGATGCTGGAACCTCGGCGGCTGGCGGCGCGTGCGGCCGCGCATCGCATGGCGTGGCTCCTAGGCGAACGCGTGGGGGCGACCGTGGGATACCGCGTGCGCCGCGACACGCGCGTGGGCCCCGACACGCAAGTCGAAGTGGTGACCGAGGGGGTGCTCACGCGCATGCTCAACACCGACCCCACGCTGGATGGTGTGGGGGTGGTGATCTTCGACGAGTTCCACGAACGCTCGCTGCACGCCGACCTTGGGCTGGCGCTGACGCGCCACACGCAGCGACTGGTGCGCGGCGACCTGCGCATCCTCGTGATGTCCGCCACCCTCGACGGGGGACCGGTGGCCCGCCTGCTGGGCGACGCCCCGATCGTCACGAGCGAAGGACGGCACTTTCCGGTGGACGCGCGGTGGCTCCCTCGCCGCCCCGACCAGCGGCTGGAGCCGTCGATGGCAGCCGCCATCCGGCGCGCGCTGCGTGAGACGGAGGGCGACCTCCTGGCCTTCCTGCCCGGCCAGGGGGAGATCCATCGCGTGGCCGACCTGCTGGTCGCCGAGTCGTTAGGCGCGGAGGTCGACGTCCATGCGCTGTACGGCAACTTGCCGCTGGAGCAGCAGGACCGGGCCATCGGCGTCGCGCCGCCTGGGCGGCGCAAGGTGGTACTGGCCACGAGCATCGCCGAGTCGTCGCTCACGATCGAAGGCGTGCGGTGCGTGGTGGATGGCGGCCTGGCACGCGTGGCGCGCTTTTCCCCCGCCGTGGGCATGACGCGGCTGGAAACGGTGCGCGTCTCGCGCGCCTCAGCCGAACAGCGCGCCGGGCGCGCCGGGCGCGTTGCGCCGGGCGTGGTGTATCGCCTCTGGGCCATGGAGGAGCACGCCGGGCTCGTTCCGTTCAGCGCGCCCGAGATTGCCGAGGCCGACCTGGCCCCGCTGGCGTTGGAGCTGGCGGCTGCCGGGATCGGTGATGTGCAGGAGCTGGACTGGCTCGATCCGCCACCGCCCGCGGCGCTGGCGCGGGCGCGCACGCTGCTCGACTGGCTGGGCGCCCTGGACCACGCCGGGCGGATCACGCCGCATGGCCGGCGCATGGCGCAGTTGGGGACGCATCCCCGCCTCGCCCACATGCTGCTGCGCGCCCGCGATGAGGGGACGCTGGGCGTCGCCTGCGACCTGGCCGCGTTGGTGGGTGAGCGCGACATCCTGCGTGGCGAGGGGACGGTGCGCGACGCCGACCTGCGGACGCGCATCGAAGTGCTGCACGCCTTGCGACATCGCGACCGGACGCTGGAGCAGTTGCCCACCGTGCACGGGATGCGGCTGCTGCGCGACGCAGCCATGCGCGCGCTGGACGAGTCGCGGGCGTGGCGGCGTGAACTGCGCGCCGGCGAGGGCGAGGCAGATGCGGACCTGCGCGAACAACAGGCCGCACTCGATGCGGTCGGGCGCGTGCTTGCCCTGGCCTATCCCGACCAGGTGGCGCGTCGCCGCGAGGCAGGCAGCGGGCGCTACCTGCTGCGCAACGGTACCGGTGCCGTGCTGCGCGACTCGCCGGCGCTGGCGCAGTCGGAGTATCTCGTGGTGGCCGAGTCGGACGGGAAACGCCCCGAGAGCGCCGTGTACCTGGCGGCCCCTCTTTCGCTCGAGGACGTGCGGCGAGAATTCGCGGACGACATCGAGCGTCTCGACGAGGTGGTGTGGGACGAGGAATCGCGGACGGTTCGCGCCACGCGCACCGAGCGGCTGGGCGCGCTCGAGCTCAAGGAGGAGATGCTGCGCGACCCCGCACCCGCCCTGGTGGTGGCGGCGCTCGTGGGCGCGGTGCGCCGTTCGGCGCTGCAGCTGTTGCCGTGGACCGACTCGGCCACTCGGCTGCGCGCGCGCATGGCGTTCGTGCACGCGCACGATCCGTCATGGCCCGACGTGAGCGATGCCGCGCTGCTGGACTCGCTGGACGACTGGCTCACGGTGCACCTGGCGGGGATGCGCCGCGCCTCGGAGCTGCACGCGCTGGACATGGGGGCGCTGCTGCTGGAGCGGCTCACCTGGGCCCAGCGCCGCGCGCTCGATGCGCTGGCGCCCAGTCACGTGGAGGTGCCGACCGGGAGCCGCATCAGCGTCGACTACAGCGACCCGTCATCGCCGGTGCTCGCCGTGCGATTGCAGGAGATGTTCGGCTCGCGTGACACGCCGCGCGTGCTGGGCGGGCGCATCCCGGTCACCCTGCACCTGCTCTCCCCCGCGCACCGGCCGCTGCAGGTGACGCGCGATCTGGCCGGCTTCTGGCGCAGCTCGTACAAGGACGTGCAGAAGGAGATGAAGGGGCGCTATCCCCCCCACCCCCGGCCCCCCCCCCCCGCCCCCCCCCCCCCCCCCCCCCCCGCCCACCCCCGGGGAGTC
>CAZVDJ010000702.1:0-2855 GCA_964626245.1 uncultured Gemmatimonadaceae bacterium | reverse complement strand
TCTCTCCGCGTGCGGCGGCGGTTCGTCGGGCAGCGGCACCACACAACCCCCCCCACCCCCACCACCGCCTCCCGCACCCTCCTCCAACATCACCCTCACCCTGATCTCCAACAACACCGATCAGGGCGACGCGGGGCAGCTCTATGCCCACATCGGCGACGCCCCGCTCACCCGCGCCACGATGGCGGGCAACCTGAACGAGAACGCACCGGCCCTCCGCTACGCCCCGGGCGTCACGCGCGCCACCGTCACGCTCCAGGTACCGCGCGGCAAGACGGTCACCATCTTCGCCATCGAGTTCAACACCAACGGCTCGCGTCCCGTCGTCCTGCCCACGACCATCCTCACCCGGGCGCCGGACAACTTCTACGAATTCAACAGCTGGGAGGGCGACTTCGCCGCGACCCCCGAGCCGGGAGTGGCCGTCCTCACCGCAGACCGCGACCGCACCGTCACCGCCAACTTCCGGCGGCAGGCGGGGATCGGGATCCGAGTGCTCGGCTGCGCGCACCGACGCTATCAGCTCACCGGCCCCGGGCTCCTCACCTTCGGCCCCACGGTGGCCGACCCGGCCCCCGACCTGACCACGCGCAACGCCTTCACCAGCGGGGTAAGCGCCGGCCCGCTCCAGACGGAGCACGACGACCACTACTTCTTCGCCAAGCAGGGGAGCACCCTCACGGTGCGAGCGCACCCGGACATCCTGGAGGACCGATCGCCGGCGCGGCTCCGCTCGGGGTTCATGCGCTGGGAGGGCTACGGCGCCTCGTGCGGCACCAACATCAACTGCCAGCTGCGCATCCCGCCACCCGACAGCGCCGCCCTCTATCCGCCCATCCGCATGGTGAACGGCTTCTCCCTCACCAGGCTGGCCACCACGAACGTCTTCGGCTGCAACTGCGTGCCGGGTGTCACCGACCCGCCGTGCCAGCAGCTACCGTGAGGTAGGCCCGGGTCAGCGCGTCTCGCCACCCGCGCCGCGCGCCGAACCGTCGTCGTCCCCAAGCCCGAGCTGCGCGAGCTTGGCGAAGTATCGCGGGTCGCCCCGCACGGGATCGAGCATGGGATCGGTTCGGATGGAGGCCAGGTCCGACTGGTGCGCCGCATACGCCCGGTCGATCCAGGCGAAGGCAGAATCGGCCTTCCCGATCTGCGCATACATGGTCGCGATCCAGAACTGCGACTTGCGCTGATCGGCCGGGGCAATCTTCGCCAGCAGGCGCTCCACATCTCTCGTCCGTTTGTCTGGCGGCAGCAGCAGCGCGAGCTCGAGCGAGTCCCCGAGCTGCGCGAAGAGCCGGCGCGCCTCCTCGATTCGCCCGGCCCCCTTGAGGAGCTTCCCCTTGAGCAGGAGCCCGAACGAGAAGCCGGGACTCAACTCCATCACCCGCTCCACCGATCGCAAGCCGTCCTCCCAGCGCCGGCCGTAGTAGTGCGCCTGCGCAATACCATAGGCAATCGGCATTGAGAGCGGATCGAGGGCGCGTGCCTGCTCGAGCTGCGCCAGCGACTCGTCGATCCGTCCTCGGGCGAGCAATGCGTTGGAGTACCACGAGCGTGCGGTCGCGGAGCCGGGCGAGAGTGCAATCCCGCGCCGGAAGGCGCTATCGGCCTCCGCCCACTTCCACTGACTGAAGCTGGTCACGAGTCCGATGGCGGTCCACGCCTCCCCGAGCGACGCATCGAGCGTGAGCGCTCGGTGCGCCGCATCCAGCGCTCGCGGCGCCGACACCCCCGGGTCGGTGTGATGGTTCACCTCCATCGTGGCGTACACGCCAGCCAGCGCGGCCCAGCCAGCCGCAAAGGTCGAATCGCGCCGGATTGCCTCGCGCAGTCGCGCCACCGCACGCGGCAGCGACTCCGTCGTCCGCTGGTTCCAGAAGTAGCGCGCCTCGAGATACAGGTCGTGCACGACGGGGTCGCGAGGCGCCTGCCGGGCCAGCAGCATCCCGGGCGACGCCGCCAGGCGCAACGACAGTTCGTCGTGCACCGCCTGCGCGATGGCATCGTACAGGCCAAAGACACTCTGCCGTTCGACCTCGAAGGGGCGCGACCACAGGCGCAACCCGTCGCGCGACGACACCAGATCCACCGACACGCGATACCGGCTCCCCGATCGCCGTATGCTCCCCTCGATCACGTAGTCGGCGCCCAGCGCCTTCCCGATCTCGCGAACGTCGACCTGCTTCCCCTTGTAGCTCCACGCCGAGGTGCGGGCCACGACGCGCGTGAGGGTGTCGGTCGCCAGCCGCGACATGATCTCCTCGGTGAGCCCGTCGCCGATGTACTCCTCCGCCTCGCGACCGGTCACGTTCACGAAGGGGAGGACCACCACGACGTTGCCCGCGGGGCCGCCGCCAGTCCGTGCCACCAGCGCCGCCCTCCCGTCGGCCGCACGCGCACTGGGAGAGGCCGCTGGGGGCGTGGGCGCGATGGCCGCCCACCCTAACGTGAGCGCAGCGGCGACGGCAGCGCCGAGCGATCCCCAGCGCTGCCAGGCCGGCGAGCGGGGGACGGGTGCCGGGTCACCGTCCACGTGCCTCGTCGGCTCCGCCGCCTGACCCGGAGCCGGCACCCGTGCGGAGAAGACGGGGACGTACCGCCCCTTGGGGAGGTCGATGACGACCGCATCGTGCGCGCCGGCTCCACCATAGTACTCGGCCAGCTTGAAGCGCAGCTGCCGCGCCGCCACCCGCACGCGGGCATCGGTGGCGGGATCGAAGGTCGGTGCCTGCCCGAAGGCGCCGACGGCGATGGTGTGCTCCTTGAGTTGCTCTCCACGTCCGGCCAGCGCCTCGCCGACCACGAAGGTGAGGAAGCGCGCGAGCTGTGGTGACCCCTGCAATGCGGTGGCC
>CAZVDJ010000701.1:0-2858 GCA_964626245.1 uncultured Gemmatimonadaceae bacterium | reverse complement strand
GAACCGCTCCTTCGGACCCGACGCCTTCACGACCGCCAGTTGGCGCGGCATTGGGAAGGGGGCGGCCTCACGTTGCCGGGCGCGCCGGCGGGCGCGCCGGCTGGCCCGCCAGCTGGCCCGCCGGCCGGCGCGCCAGCCAGTGAGCCCGCCGGCCGGCCAGCCAGGGACTGGGGCCGGGCCAGCGGCAGGCTGACGTCAGCCTGACGTCAGCCTGACGTCAGGTCGAACTCACGCCGGGGTGACACGCGCGCGCCGGGTGACCACCGCGGCGCGGCGCGGGAGCCGCGGAAAGGCAGGGGCGTGCGGCACGCCGAGCCCCGAACGCTCCGCCGCCAGCACCAGGCAGCGCTGCACCAGCTCCTCGGCGGCAAGTCCGGCGGCTTGCGCGGCGCTCGCCGTCGTCCCGCCATCGCCGTGACCAAACGGGGGAAGCGGCTCCACGCTGCACACGTTGGGGACGCCCGCGTCCGACAGGCGCACGTCGACACGCGCCAGGTCGCGGCACCCCAGCGCCCGCACGGTGCGCAGCGCCAGCGTCTCGATCTCCTCGGCCAGTCCGTCGTCGATGCGCGCAGGCGATGGCAATGCCGTGCCCGGCGCGCTGGCGGCGGACGCGGCAAAGGGGTCGTTGGGGACGGCGACGACCGGGAGTGCCACTGCGTGGTCGCCGTTCCCCAGCACGCTGCAGGCGAAGGAGTCGCCGGGGAGGAATCGCTCGATGAGGATCTGATCGCGCGCGGCATCGAGCAGCGTGGCGGCGATGGACTCCAACTCGTCGAAGTCATGCGCGACCAGCGTTGCGAAGCACGAGTCGACTCCCCGCACGCGGCGCACGGCGACGGGGAAGGCGCGCCGCGCGAACGGGGCCAGCTGCGCGAGCTTGTCTATGACCGCGAAGCCGGAGGTGGGGATGCCGTGCGCGGCGAGCGTCGCCTTGAGGCGCGGGCGGGCCACGCAGGTGGCGTGCGTGACGGCATCGCTGCCGCTGAACGGGATCGCGAGGTACTCCAGCAGTGCCGGGACGTGCAGGCGCCGCTCGGGGGTGCCGCGTCCGCGCGCCAGGTTGAGGACGATCTCCGGCCGGAGTTCCCGCAGCCGCAACGGGAGCGACTCATCGGCGGGCAGGAGGACCGGCCGGCCCATCGCCTCCAGCGCGCGCGCCACCAGGGCGTGCTCCTCGTTAGGTTCCGCATCGCACGTCACGCCGATCTGCATGCGCTCCCACCGCCGTCGTTATGCACCCTCGGTGACCGGGCGCAAACCTACGGATGGGGTCGTCAGCGGTCAACGGGAGCCGCGGGGCTCAGACCTTGTGGTAGCCGGGGCGCGCGGCCTCGCGGCGATCGTCCGCCTGGTACACCTCGAAGTCACCAAAGAAGGCGGGCGCCTCCGCCTGCAGCGTGCGCAGCACCAGCACCGCCAGGCGGCGGATCTCCATCTCGGCCCCCTCGCCGCAGCGCAGCTCCAGCATCGTGCGCCACGCGCGCACGTTCCCGGTCACCACGATCTTCGTCTCGGTGGAGTTGGGGAGGACCCCGCGCGCCGCCTCACGCGCCATCTTGCGGCGGTGCACCTTGTCCTGCACCCACGCGTACCGCTGCATCAGGTTGTCGACCAGGGCGACGTAGGCCTGCTGCGCCGCTTCCATCTGGGCGCGCCACGCCCCCTCCAGCGCCTCATCGCCGATCATCGCCGGCGGGACGACGAAGGCCGCGTCCGACTCGTCCACGTAGCGCTGGCTGAGCTGCGAGTAGGCGAAGCCGGCCCGGTGGCGCACCAGCTCGTGCGTGAGCGAGCGCGAGATCCCCTCGAGCAGGAGCGTGTAGTTGGCGTGCTCCAGGACGCTCCCGTGCCCCTGCTTGAGGATGTTCTCCAGGTACTCCCGCGTGTTGCGCCCGGCGGGGTTGCGCTGGCTCATGTAGCACAGGCGACCCGCGAACTCGGCCAGCCGCTCGCCGTCGCCTGACTCGCCGCGCCACTGCACAGGGAGGTGCTCGGGTTCCGTGAAGGCGGGGCGGGCGAGGATGGTGACGCGCGGCTCGAAGTAGAGCATGTGGGGCTTGAGACGGGAGGCGGGAGACGGGAGACGGAAGGGGGCTGAAGCGGGGCGAAACCTATTCCTCCACCTCCGTGGGCGGGAGCATCCCCAGGCGGTAGCGATCGTAGGCGCGCTCGCGCTCCACCACGTCCAGCGCGCGGCGCGCGGCCTCGTGCAGCGGGGGGAGCGACGGGTCGTACTTGATGTGGCGCCACGGGTCGAGCGGGCGCGATGGCACCTTCACCCCGGGATTGAGGATCCCGGCCGGGTCGAAGCACTCCTTGATGCGGGCAAAGAGGTCGCGCGCGGTCGGCGGCCAGGTGGTGGCCAGTGACGGCGTCCGCAGCCGTCCGTCGCCGTGCTCGCCGGCGAGCGTTCCGCCCAGCGCCGCCGTGAGCGCCACGACCTCATCGAAGAGCTGGCGCACGCGCTGGCGCCAGCGCTCGTCGCGCACGTCGACCAGCGCATTCACGTGGACGTGCGCGTCGCCCGCGTGCCCGAAGATCACGCCGCGAAGGGCCGAACGGTCCAGGGCGGCCCGGACGCCGGCCACGTAGTCACCGAGCCGTTCCGGGGGGACGCAACCGTCCTCCACCACCTGCATCGACTTGAGGTTGGGGTCCAGCCTCGAGAGGATGGGGCTGGCCGCGTGGCGCAGCGCCCAGAGCGCGTCCTCCGATTCCGCGTCGAGCCCCAGCTGGACGCCGCAGGCGCCGCGCTCCTCGCAGCGGCGCGCCAGCACCTCCGCGCGCTCCCGCACCGGGCCCGCCTCGCCCTCCAGCTCGATGAGGAGGACGGCTTGCGCGTCGTCGGGGACGGG
>CAZVDJ010000700.1:0-2867 GCA_964626245.1 uncultured Gemmatimonadaceae bacterium | reverse complement strand
TCGGCCTGCGCGTCGTCGCGCGTGCTCGTGTAGTACAGCCACCGTCCGTCGCGGGAGAACGAGGGCTGGTTGTCGTAGCCCTCGCGCTGCGTGAGGTTGCGCGGCGCGCCCACCTGCACGCGCGCCCCCGACAGCTCGAGCGACGCGAGGAAGACGTCGGGGGGACGCTGCGCGGCGGCCGACCCGGATATCGCGCAGCAGAGGAGTAGGACCGTCGCGCCGCCACGCGTGCACCGCATGGCGTTGGCACGGAGCCGTCGGGGACGCAGCGCGCGCGGACGGCGGGGGGCGGTTGATGCCATGGTTCGGGGTCGAGGTTGTTCGACGGACGATAGCGCGCTGCGGCCGTGCGTGCAGGGGGCGTCCTTGCGCGTCGCCGCGGGAATCGGAACGGCGCGCCTGCCGAAATCCGGGGGATCCCGTGCAGCGTATTCCTGCCGGTACCGCGGGTTGTGCGCGTCCATCGTGGGGCACACCTTCTCCGCCCTCACTCCCGGGAAACGACCCGCTTCCCACTCGACAGCCTCGCTGGAGACGTTCGATGCTCGGCCTGATGCAGGAAGTCCCGCTCTCCATCCCCATGCTGCTGCGTCGTGCGCGCGACCTCTATCCCGACAAGTCGGTCGTCTCCCGGCGCGCGGACCGTTCGATCGCCCGGGCGACGTATGGCGAGGTGATCGCCCGCGCCGGTCGCCTGGCGCAGGCACTGCGCGCGCTCGGCGTGCGCGAGGGCGATCGCGTGGCCACGCTGGCCTGGAACCATCAGCGCCACCTGGAAGCGTACTTCGCCGTGCCGTCCATGGGCGGCGTGCTGCACACGCTCAACCTGCGTTTGCACCCGACGGACCTGGCCTACATCATCAACCATGCCGAGGATCGCGTGGTGCTGGTGGACCGCGTGCTCTGGCCGCTGTGGGAAAAGGTCGCGCCCCTCGTGAAGGTGGCGCACGTCATCGTCCTGTCGGACGGTGGCGAGACGCCGCCCGGGACCACCGACTACGAGGCGCTGCTCGCCGGCGCCACCGACACCCCCTTCGCCTTCGACGATCGCGACGAGCGCTCCGCGGCGGCGATGTGCTACACGTCAGGCACGACGGGACGACCCAAGGGGGTGCTGTATTCGCACCGCGCGATCATGCTGCACACCTTCATGTCGCTGGCCAGCGACAGCGCCGCCATCGCCGAGCGCGACATCATGCTTCCGGTGGTGCCCATGTTCCACGTGAATGCGTGGGGCTTTCCGTACACGACGGCCTTCGTGGGGGCGACGCAGGTGCACCCCGGGCCGCACCTGGACCCGGTCTCGCTGCTGGAGCTGATGGCGGGCGAGCGGGTGACGATGGCGGCCGGCGTCCCGACCATCTGGCTGGGCATCCTGCACGAGCTCGACCAGCACCCGGGGCGCTACGACCTCTCGGCCATGCGCATGACGCTGGTGGGGGGCGCGGCGCCGCCCGAGTCGATGATCCGCGGCTTCAAGGAGCGGCACGGCGTGGTGGTGCAGCAGGGGTGGGGGATGACCGAGATGTCGCCCATCGGGACGGTGTCACGGCTGCAACGCAAGCACGACCGGCTTCCCGTGCACGAGCAGTTCCACCAGCTGGCCAAGGCGGGATATCCCGTTCCGGGAGTGGAGGTGCGCGCGCGCAGCGAGCAGGGACTGGTCCCGTGGGACGGTGCCACGATGGGCGAGCTGGAAGTGCGGGGCCCGTGGATCGTGCGCGAGTACTACAAGCCGGAAGATCCCATCACGCAGTTCACCGATGACGGCTGGTTCCGCACCGGCGACATCGTGACCATTGCGGCTGACGGATGCGTGACCATCGCCGACCGCTCCAAGGACGTGATCAAGTCGGGCGGCGAGTGGATCAGCTCCGTGGCGCTTGAGGGAGCGCTCATGGGACACGCGGAGGTATTCGAAGCGGCCGTGGTGGGACTGCCGCACCCGCGCTGGTCCGAGCGACCGCTGGCGGTGGTGGTGCGCAAGCCCGGCACGCAGGCCGAGGCGCCCGCCCTCAAGGCCTGGCTCGCCGAGCGATTCGCCTCGTGGTGGGTGCCGGACGCGGTCGTCTTCGTGGACGCGCTTCCCAAGACGGGAACCGGCAAGGTGCAGAAGTCGGTGCTGCGGGACACCTATCGCGAGATGTACGCGAGCGCCGAGGGCTCGTCCGACGCGTCGCCCGAGGCCTCACGATCGGCGGGAGCAGGCGCGTAAGCAGGCGCCTGAGCAGGCTCTGCGCCGCCGGCTCAATCGAAGCGTCTGCTGCGCCCTCGCGACGGCGTCGCCCCCTATCTTCCGCGGGCGGCGCCGTCCGCTCTTCGCCATGCCCGCACCCACTCCTCCGCCGTCGGCCCCTGCGGCCGCGCCGCGCCGCATCCTGCTGGTCGACGCGGACGCCTTCTTCGTCGCGGTCGCGCGGCTGGTCGATCCGGAGGGCGCGGGCAAGGCGCCGCTGCTGGTGGTGGGAGGGCGACCGGGCGGGCGCGGCGTCGTCTGCTCCGCTTCGTACGAGGCGCGCCAGTACGGCGTGCGCTCGGCGATGCCGATCGCGCGAGCGGAGCGGTTGTGCCCGCAGGCGATGTTCGTCCCGGTGCCGCGGGGCGCGTGCAGCCGCACGAGTCGTGAGATCGCGGCGGTGCTGGCCCGCTTTGCCCCCGTGGTGCAGGCGGCGAGCATCGACGAATGGTACCTCGACCTCACGGGAACGGAGGCGCTGTACGGCCACGCCCCGCTGCGCGAGGTGGCGCACCGGATCCGGACGGCGGTGCGCGAGGCGACGGGGCTCTCCGTATCGTTAGGTGGCGGAACCAACAAGCTCGTCGCCAAGCTCGCCGTGGAGTTCGCCAAGCCCAAGCCGGGACCGGCA
>CAZVDJ010000699.1:0-2872 GCA_964626245.1 uncultured Gemmatimonadaceae bacterium | reverse complement strand
GATCTGCAGCCGGCCGGCGGTGTCCAGGATGACGACGCGATCACGCGCGCGCTTCCCCTCGTCGATGCCGGCGCGCGCGATCTTCACCACGTCCCTCGTGGAGCGATCGGCGTAGACCGGGACCTCGAGCGACGCGCCTAACGTCTCGAGCTGGTCGATGGCGGCCGGGCGATAGACGTCGGCCGCGACGAGTCGCGTGGGACGCCCCTCCGACTTGAGCTTGCGCGCCAGCTTGGCCGCCGACGTCGTCTTCCCCGACCCCTGCAGCCCCACCATCATCACGACGGTGGGGGGAACCGACGAGAGCTTTAGCGGCTCGCGCCGCTCGCCCAGCATCGTGGTGAGTTCGTCGTGGACGATCTTCACCAGCTGCTGCGCCGGCTGCACCGTCTTGAGCTGCGTGACGCCGACCGCCTTCTTCTCCACGCGCTCCAGGAACTCGCGCGTGAGCTGGAAGTTGACGTCGGCCTCGAGCAGCACGCGACGCACTTCCCGCAGCCCTTCCTTGATGTCCGATTCGGTCAGGACACCGCGGCCGCGGAGCTTGGCGAACACGCCAGAGATCTTGTCGGAAAGCTCGTCAAACATAGAGCCAAGAACGCTAGCTAAGTGGCCGAGGAAACTCAACCTAGGCCACTCGTCCCTGGCGCGTCAGCCCAGGAGGACCCCGGCGAGCGCCGCCCCCGCCATCACCCACGCCACGGTCGTTGGCGCCTTGAGGCGAAGGAGGGCAACGAGCGAAAGGACGAAGATCGACATGGAGAGGGTGGAGCTGACCGCCGTGACCCCCACCTGCCAGGCGGTCACCGCGATGAGCCCCACCACCCCGGCCGTCACCCCGTCCAGGAAGGCGTGCGTGGACGGCGTCTCCACGATGCGCTCCAGGTGGTCGTGTCCCAGCAGGGTGAAGGCGAAGGCGGGGGCGAAGACCCCGGCGGTGAGCACCAGCGCTCCCGCCAATCCTCCCCCCAGGTAGCCGACAAAGGTGGCAAAGATGACGAACGGGGCCGGAAGGACCGCCGAGAGGGCGAGTCCGTCCAGGAACTGTGCGTCGGTCATCCACCGGCCGACGTCGACCGCGTCGGAGCGCAAGAAGGGAATGGCGGTGTAGGCGCCCCCGAAGGTCAGGAGCCCGGCCTTGAGGCCGCTGCCCAGCAGGGACCAGAGCGACGGGGCAGCCGCCAACCCGCTCACGAGCAGCGAGAACGGCAAGGGGCCAGCGGCCGCGGGAACAGCCACCGAGCACGAGAGGCGACCCGAATCTCGACCGCCCCGATCCTCGCGCTCACGAGGCGGTGCCCGCAGGCGCCACCACACGGCGTGCAGCGCGCCGGCGACGCAGAGCAGCGCGATGGGATTCGCCCCCGCCAGCAGCCCCACCGCCGCGGCGAGCGCCAGCAACCAGAGCACGGGCGCCGACAGCGCATGCCCCCCGATTCGCACTACTGCCCGCACGATGAGCGCAGCAACGGCCCCCTGGCAGCCGAGCATGGCGCCACGCCAGACCGGCGAGGTGAGGCCGAACTTCACGTACGCCCACGAGAGGAGGAGCATGAGGGCGAGCCCCGGGAGCATGAAGCCGAGTCCGGCCAGGACGGCACCCACCCGCCCCCGCGCCAGCATGCCGAAGTAGACGCAGAGCTCGTGCGCCTCGGGGCCTGGCAGCGCCTGGTAGACGGCCAGGACGCGATTGAAGCGCTCCCGCGAGATCCAGCGCTCGCGTTCCACCAGCTCCTCGCGGATCATCGCGATCTGCGCCACCGGCCCGCCCCAGGCCAACGCCCCGAATCGCAGGAAGCGCGCGAAGAGCGACCAGAGCGATTCGTTAGGCGGCCGGGATGGCCCCTCGCGCACGTCAGCGGCGTCGGGCATGACACAATATGCGCCCGCGAACGGCCCCGGCCGCGTCGGTCCGGTGCATATCGCGAAGCGCCAACGCTGTTCATACCTTTCCCGCCCCGGGGAGCCATGTCCCGCCCCGGCCGCCGCACGACGAAGACGGGAGTTTCCGCTCCTCCCGTCCCCCGTCTCCCGTCTCCCGTCTCACTCATGTCCCGTCCCCAGCGTCGCGACGAAATCCTCGGCCAGGAACTGCCGCCCACCCTCCCGCTGATGGCGTTGCGATCGACGATCGTCTATCCGCTGGGGACGATCGCGGTGCAGATGGGGGCGCCGGAGAACCTCGCGCTGCTGCGCGCCAACGAGGATCCGGGGCTCATCGTCGCCCTGGTGGTGGCGACCGGCGACGTGGACGAGACGATTGACAACCGCAAGTTCGTGGGGCGCGTGGGGGTGGCGGCGCGCGTGCACGAGCGCATCAACCTCCCCGGCGACACGGTGCAGATCACGCTGCAGGGGCTACGCCGCATCACGGTGGAGTCGGTGGAGCAGGAGGAGCCGTACGTGATCGCCGGGGTGCGCGCCGCGAAGGAACTTCCGGCCGACCCGGACGAGCTCGACGACCTGGTGGCGCGCATCGTGACCGCGGCCGAGACGCTGGCCGACCTGGTGGATCGCATCCCGGACGAGGTGCCGCAGATTCTCAAGATGAACGTCTCCGACCCCGGGCGCTTTGCCGACCTGGCGGCGACGAACATGAACTTCCGCATCAGCGACAAGGATGAGGTGCTGCAGCGCCTGGACGTGGGGCAGCGGCTGCGCTTCATCCTGTCGCGGCTGGAGCGCGAGGTGGCGCGGGCGCGGGTTATGGAGGACGTGAAGAAGCAGACCGAGGTCAAGATCGAGCAGCACCAGCGCGAGTTCTACCTTCGCCAGCAGCTGCGCGCGATCCAGGCCGAGCTGGGTGAGGCCGACCCCGGGGAGAAGGAGGCGATCGACCTCCTGAAGAAGATCGACGACGCCAAGCTTCCCG
>CAZVDJ010000698.1:0-2875 GCA_964626245.1 uncultured Gemmatimonadaceae bacterium | reverse complement strand
GGGATCGTCTTTGGCCTGGCGCTGTCGGTGGCCAGCACGGTGGTGCTGCTGCGTGCACTGGAGGCACGCGGCATCCTGGACTCCATCGACGGGCGCATCGCGGTGGGATGGCTCATCGTCGAGGACCTGGCGATGGTGCTGGCCCTCGTCATCCTCCCGGCCATCGCCATTCCGCTGGGCGGATCGGTGGCCGGCGCTGGCGAGCAGGGGACGAGCAGCTCGCTCTGGGTGGCCATCGGGGTGACCCTCCTCAAGGTCTCCGCCTTCGTGGGGCTCATGCTGGTGGTCGGGGCGCGCGTCGTCCCCTGGCTGCTGGAGCGCGTGGCGCGCACCGGATCGCGCGAGCTGTTCACCCTGTCGGTGCTCGCCGTGGCGCTGGGGATCGCCTTCGGGGCGGCGGCGCTGTTCGGAGTGTCGTTTGCGTTAGGCGCCTTTTTCGCCGGCGTCGTGATCAGCGAGTCGGAGCTGAGCCACCAGGCCGCCGCCGACGCCCTGCCGTTCCAGGATGCATTCGCCGTGCTCTTCTTCGTCTCCGTGGGCATGCTGTTCGACCCCGCGGTGCTGCTGGAGGAGCCGTTGCACGTGGCGATGACCGTCCTGATCATCATGGTCGGCAAGTCGGCCGCGGCGTTCGGCATCGTGCTCCTGTTCCGGTATCCGGTGCGCACCGCGCTCACCGTCTCGGCCAGCCTGGCGCAGATCGGCGAGTTCTCGTTCATCCTGGCGGGGCTGGGCGTCACGCTCGGCCTCCTCCCGCGCGAGGGACAGAGCCTCATCCTGGCGGGGGCGATCTTCTCCATCACCCTCAGTCCGGTCGTCTTCGGCACCCTCACACCCATCGCCCGATGGCTGAGCGAACGTCCGCGCCTGCTCGACCTGCTGGAGCGTCCGGCCCGGGAGCTGCGCGAGCTGCCACCGTCCGCCAACAACGACGGGCTGCATGGGCACGCGATCATCGTCGGGTTCGGGCGTGTGGGAGAGACGATCGGACGGGCGCTGGCGCGCGAGTCACTCCCCTTCGTCGCGGTGGAGCAGGACCGCGAGCGTGTGGACATGCTGCGCCGCCGCGGCATTCCCGCGCTCTACGGCGACGCGGCGCGCACCGACGTGCTCGACATTGCGGGAGTGGCGCGGGCTCGGCTGCTGGTCATTGCCGCCCCCGACGCCTTCCAGTCGCGGCGCATCTTCGAGCTGGCGCGCAAGGCCAACCCCGCGCTGCAGGTGATCGTGCGCACGCACAGCGAGGCCGAGCAGCGCTACATCGAGCAGCAGGGGGCCTGCATCGCGGTGATGGGTGAGCGCCAGCTGGCGCTGGGGATGGCGCGCTTCGCCCTGGCGGAGCTCGAGGTGGACGCCGAGCAGATCGAATCGGTGCTCGGCGAGCTGCGGGAGACCGCCGTTTCGGCGGGGACGCTCGTCTCTCGGGGTCTCGCCACCTAGACCGCGCGCACCCACTGGCGGGCGACCTTCACGAAGGCCGCCCGCTTGCGCGTCACGTCGGCCAGGTCGTCGAACGTCACCATCGCCCGGTCCTTCCCCAACCACTGCAGCAAGGCGTCCGGATCGGCGATCTCCGGCGCTGCTGCCCCCGGCCTGGCACCCAGGTGCAGGATCACCTGCACGCCACGCTTGGCGTTGGTGCGGATGGTCGCAAACCACTCGGTGGTGCGGTACGAGGGGGAGTTCCACTTCACCCCTTCCCGTACCGCCGGGTCGGACGCGCGAAGGAGCTCGCGCAGCGCGGTGATGGCGTCGCCGTGCGGGTGGTTTCGCAGGGCGGGAAGTGCGTCGACGTCGGCGGCCGCTACGGGCGAGGGTGGCTTCCTAGCGGCCATGCATCAGTCCCCAGCCGCCCACCGGCTCGGTGCGGGCCACCGATTCGAACGACACGATCATCGGGCGACCGCGCGCGATCGCATCGCGCACGGCCGGGAGCGCGAGCGACGCCCGGTGGCTCGCTTCGTCATCCCACGCCTCGTGCACCCACAGCACGTCGGGCGCAGCCGCATCGCGCGACACGACGTAGTTGAGGCAGCCGGGCATCTGGCCGGTCCCCTCGAGGAGAATGGCCGCCAGCGCGTCGCGTTCGCCGGGACGCGCGGTGATCTTGCCGATGAGTCCGAACATCTCGTGCCGTTGGTGCAGGTGACGCGCGCGCCGCGGCGTGCGCTACTTGATCGGCGAGTAGTCGGTGGCCGCCACGTACACGCGCTCGATGCGATCGATGATCGGGCCGTCCTTCTCCGAGTCGGCGCGCACCTTCTGCCACTCCGGGTCGGCGTTGAACGCCGCCCAATTGCTGTCGGCCTGCGCCCGGCTCGCGTGCGCGATGATGTAAATGAGCGTGTTGTCCCGGCCAGCCGAGTCGGTGGGCGTCCAGTAGCCGATGCTGGTCATCCCATGTCGCTCGAAGATGCCGATCGTGTGCTGCCGAAAGCGCGCGTGCAGGGCGTCGAGACGGCCCGGGTGCGTGGTGTAGGTGCGGATCTCGAAGACGCGCGCTGCGCCAGGCGCGGGCGTCGCCGCGGCGGGCGAAGCGGCCACGGTGGGGGATGATGCGGCCGTGTCCGTCGCGGACTCGGCGCGCGGACCAGAGCACGCGACGACAACGGCAATGGCAAGAAGGCGGATTCGGAGCATGGTGGGGCGATGGCGGGAAAGAGGCACTCGGTGTGGTTCGGTGGACGGCTAACGTGGCGCACCGACCACCTCGCGCACCAGTGCACTGCCGGCATCGCGCCCGCGGCGCAGGTACAGGTGCACCGGGGCGTTGATTCGCAGCCAGCGCGCGTTCCCTTCACCGGCCAGCATCGACGAAGCGGGATGCAGGAAGAGTCCCGTTGCGTCGATCGTATCGAGCGCCGCGATCGCCGAC
>CAZVDJ010000697.1:0-2881 GCA_964626245.1 uncultured Gemmatimonadaceae bacterium | reverse complement strand
ACCCCCTCGGCCTTGGCGCGGATCAACTCGTCCTCCCGCAGCAACCCCACGCACATGGCGTTGACCAGCGGGTTGCCTTCATAGGCGGGGTCGAAGACCACCTCGCCCGCCACCGTGGGGACGCCGACGCAGTTCCCGTAGTCGCCCACTCCCTTGACCACCCCCGCAAAGAGCCAGCGCACGCGCGGCGAATCCAGCGAACCGAAGCGCAGCGAGTTGAGCATCGCGATGGGGCGTGCCCCCATCGTGAAGACGTCGCGCAGGATGCCGCCGACGCCGGTCGCTGCGCCCTGGTAGGGTTCCACGGCCGACGGGTGGTTGTGCGACTCGATCTTGAAGGCAACGGCCAGTCCGTCGCCCACGGCGATCACGCCGGCGTTCTCGCCCGGCCCCTGCAACACCCACGGCGCCTGCGTGGGCAGCGTCCGCAGCACCGGCTTGGAGTGCTTGTACGAGCAATGCTCGTTCCAGAGCGCGCTCACCACGCCCAGCTCGGTGAACGTCGGCGTGCGCCCCAGGAGGTGCACGAGCCGATGGTACTCGTCAGGCGTGAGCCCGTGCTCGGCGACGAGCGCGGGGGTAATGACCGGGTCGCCGGTGCGGGGAGTCGCGCCCATCACCACTTGAGGCCGAACATGGCACGGACGAAGCTGCGCACCTGGCTCTGGTCCACGTGCTCCAGCATCTCCACCTCGCCGTGATCGAACCAGATGCCCTTGCAGTCGGGGCAGCGGTCGATCTTGATGTGATGGAACTCGGTTTCCTGGAGGTCGGCGCCGCACTTGGGGCACTTCATGTAATGCGACTGGCGCTCGGCCGCGGCGCGCTCGGCGTCGAGCTTGGCGCGCTGGGCCTTGATCAACTCGGCATCCTGCTTGACGAAGTACTCGTCCTCGGTGCGCGTCGGCGACGGCGTCTTGCGATGATCCATGGTCGTGGCGAAGTGGTCAGGGGTGAAGGATCGTCAGGCGTGCGCGCGCGGGGTCAGGCGGCGACGGTGGCCAGCAGGCTCTCGAAGAGCGCCAGCCCATCGGTGCTGCCGAGCCGCGCGTCCACGGCGCGTTCGGGGTGCGGCATCATGCCCAGCACGTTGCCGCCGGCGTTGATGATCCCGGCGATGTTGTCGAGCGAGCCATTGGGATTGGCCTGCGGGGTGACGGCGCCCTCCCGGTTGCAGTAGCGGAAGACGACCTGCCCCGCGTCCCCGAGCGCGCGCAGCCCGTCGGCGTCGATGGTGAAGCGACCATCACCATGCGCCACCGGGATGCGGAGCTGCTGCCCCACCTCATAGCGATTGGTGTAGCGTGTGTCGGCCGTCTCCACCCGCAGCGTGACTGCCTCGCTCACGAACTGCAGCGACGCGTTGCGCAGCAGCGCGCCCGGCAGGAGGTGTGCCTCGCACAGGATCTGGAAGCCGTTGCAGATGCCGAGCACCGGGCCGCCGCGGTTGGCGTGGGCAATGACCTCGCGCATGATGGGCGAGAAGCGGGCGATGGCGCCGGAGCGGAGGTAGTCGCCGTAGCTGAAGCCGCCGGGCAGGATGACCACGTCGGCACCCTGCAGGTCGTGGTCCTTGTGCCACAGGCGCACGGCGGGAGCGCCTAACGCCTGCGTCACGGCGACGTAGGCGTCCTCGTCGCAGTTGGAGCCCGGAAAGGTGACGATGCCGAATCTCACGCGGGGGTTACTCCGGCGATTTCGTAGTCCTCGGTGACGGGGTTGGCCAGGAGCTTGTCGCACATGGTCCGCACGCGCGTATCGGCGTCGGGCGCATCGGCCGCGTCGACGTCGAGGACCAGGTGACGGCCCACGCGCACGTCGCCCACGGCGGCAAAGCCAAGGGCGTGGAGGGCGTCGGCGACGGCCTTGCCCTGGGGATCCAGGATCCCCCGGCGCGGAACGATGTGGACGGCAACACGAAAGCGGGTCATCCCCGTGGTTCCTCGTTAGGATTGGAAGTGGGTGGCCGGGAGGGAACGCCGCCCGGCGCCCCGCCGGGTCGCGCACCGCGGGGCCGGCGCCGCCGGCGCTTGCGGCGCCCGTCGGTGCCCGGTCCGTCGTCAGCGGCAACGGCGGCCAGGTCGTCGGCGCCCTCGTCGTCCACGGCGGCGCGGTCGTCATCGTCCGCGGCATCGGCCTCACCGGCCGGCAGCCGGTCGAGCAGCCCGATGAACACGGTGGCCACGAGGCCGTACAGCACGTAGGCCATCGCCGCCGGGAAGAAGAACTCCTTCGGCAGGAAGATCACGCCGAAGATGGTGCCGATGACCAGCAGCGAGCCGAGCACCTGTCGCACGCTGCGATACCCGATGGTCGGCATCGCGGCGTACTGCACGTTGCTGATCATCAGGAAGCTGAGCCCGAGCATGATGAAGCGCAGCATCTGATGCCACGGCAGGTCCGCGATCATCGTCTGCGTGTACAGGTCGGTCTGGCTGAACCAGTAGTACGTGGCGAGCGTCCCTCCGGCGGCCGGCGACGGGAGGCCGGTGAAGTGCGTCTTCTTGCGCCCCGCCTGCTCCACGTTGAAGCGCGCCAGGCGGATCACCGCGCACATCGTGAACATGAAGCAGAAGATCCAGTCCCACCCCGCCTGGTTGAAGACGGCGAAGTAGATGATCATCGTGGGCGCGAAGCCGAACGAGATGGCGTCGACGAGTGAGTCGAGTTCCTCGCCGAAGCGGCTGCCGCTGCCGGTGGCGCGCGCCACGCGACCGTCGAGCGCGTCGGCCACGCCGCCGAAGACGATGTACGACACGGCGCGCGAGAAGTCGCCGCGCGACGCGGCGACGATCGCGAAGACGCCGAAGAAGAGGTTCGCGAGCGGGAACCCGTTGGGGAGGAGGACGACGGCGCGGCGGGGGTGCGCGCGGGGCACGGT
>CAZVDJ010000696.1:0-2886 GCA_964626245.1 uncultured Gemmatimonadaceae bacterium | reverse complement strand
GGCCAGGTCGTGGGGGTGCGGGCCACCTTTCGGCGGGTGATGCGTCGTGAGTGAGCGCCGGCCCGCCGACGGGCGCGCACTGCAGCTGGCGGAACCGCCAGCGCGCGGCCCGGCGGCCCGCTATGGCCGGAAGGCGCTGGCCGGCGTCGCCGCCATGCGCACGGCCGACGGTGCGCCCTGCCTGGCCTGGTAGTCGACGACGAGACGATAGCCGATCGTGTAGCCCGTCCAGCGCGGCAGCGACGGGTCGGCGTCGAAGAACCACCTGGCGTGGTCGTAGTTCGTGGCGTCGAAGAAGGGGCGCGCCTGCTCGACCAGTTGCGCCTGGCGGGACTCCTCGAAGGCGCGGCTCCACGGCGGCAGGGCACCGCCGTACAGCTCCTCCGCGAAGCGATCGGCCATGCCCTCGGAGACCATCGCCTCGAGCAGCGTGCGCCCGTATCCCGTCAGGCGCCATCGTGCCGCATGGTGCATCTCGTGGGCGATGAGCCAGGCGAGTCGCCTGGCCAGCAGCGTGTCCAGGCCGGGATACGCGGGGTCGAGGTAGAGCTCCACCTCGCCCGCGCCGAACGTGCGGCCCCCCGCGCCATAGCCGGCGATGGCCCGCGCCGCGTCGGGACGGATGGTCAACGTCACGCCATCGATGCCCAGGGCCTCCCCGGCGCGCCGGACGGCCTGCGCCGCGATCGAATCGGCATGTGGACGAAGGAACGCGAGACGTCCCGAGGCATCTGCGAAACGCACCCGGTTCGTGCCAGCTTGGGTCGCGGTGGGCGGTCGGCAGGCCGGGAGCGCGACGACCGTCGCCAACGCGCCAAGGATGAACAGGGATCGCGCGCGACGGACAACCGTGGCGTGAGCTGGCAGGGCGTGGGCGCTGGGCATGACCCGTTGGACCAGCGCCCACGCGAGAAGGTTCGCAGTCAATGTGTGGGTGCCGTGTGAGACCGCCCGCGCGGCGTCCTGCTGCCGAGGGGGCACGCTGCCGAGGGGTCGCGCGGCCCGCTCGCGTCACGATCTTCCGCCCGGCGCGCCGGGCCGTGTCCACGTCCATCCAGGTGCGATCGCGATGCGATCCCTCAATACGCTCGTCGTCCCGGTCGTGCTCATCGCGGTGGCCGCGTCCGCATACCGTGCCAGCGGACCCTCGGTTCCGGCGGCCGGAGCCGCGCCGCACCGCGCACCGGCACTGGCGGTGACCGCCGACGCGAGAGTCGGCGCGCGGCGGCCGCCGGCCAGCAGCGCCTGGTTGGGGCGACTGCCAGACGGTGAGATGAAGCGCCGCTTCATCCTGGGGTGCACCGGCTGCCACGTCCTGGACCAGCAGGTGGCCTTTCCCGAGGGCCGTCCACGCTCGGTCGCCTCGTGGGTGGAGCGCATCGGCAGCATGCACGCCCGCTTTGGGCCCGGCACCGGCTTCCCGATCATCGCCGATCCCATTCCCGCGGACTCGCTGGCGTCGTGGCTCGCCTTGCACCTGGGCGATGCGCTCCCGGAACCGGAGGAACTCACCGCCGATCCGCGCGTGACGGAGTTCCTCGTCCCGGCGCCGCAGGACCTGCCGCACGACCTGGCGCTGCTCCCCGGGGGACGCGTGGCCGTGACCGGGATGTTCACCGAGCGCATGTACATCCTCGACCCGGCGCAAGGGACGTGGAGCACCGACACCATACCGGTGCGGCTCGCCAATCCGCGCGCCGTGCATGCCGATCCCGACGGCACCTTGTGGGTGGTGCTCGGCGCGGCCCGTCAGCTGGCGCGGCGCGACACGTCTGGGTCGTGGCGCGCGACGCCGGTGGGGATGTACGCGCACAGCGTGGCGCGCGATGCCACCGGCGCCTGGGTCAATGGCCACTTCACCGGCCATCCGACGGTGCTGGCGCACGTGCGCGACGACGGCACCATCACGCGACACGAGCTCCCCAGCGCCACGCCGGCGGGCACCAGCCCCATTCCGTACGAGTTGCGTGTTGCGCCTGACGGCAGGGTCTGGATGAGCGAGCTGCAGGGGAACCGGGTGCTGGCGCTCGACCCGCGCACCGGCCGCCACCAGGCGTTCACGATGCCCGTTGCGCATGGCGGCCCGCGGCGCCTCGACATCTCGGCCGACGGGCGCGTCTGGATCCCGCTGTACGCGGGCGGCACCCTCGTGGAACTCGACCCGCGCTCCGGGGCAATGCGACAGCACACCCTTCCGGATGCCGATGCCCTGCCGTATGTGGTTCGGGTCGACGACACCCGCGGCGTGGCATGGGTGGGGACGGGGGCCAGCGATGCCGTCTATCGCCTGACGATGACGACGGGGCGCGTGGAGCGCATCGCCCTCCCGTCGCGCGGGGCGCTCGTGCGCCACCTCGACGTCGACCGTACGTCCGGCGACCTCTGGGTGGCGTACGGGGCCTCACCCGGACGAGAGCCCGCGCGCATTGCGCGCGTGCGCCTCGGCGCCACGTCGTCCACCATGCGGGAGTGACCAGGCGCCGGGTCTGCGGCGTCTCGGTCTCGCCGGAGGGATAAGGCGCGGGTCTCAATCAGGGACTGCAGCACGCGCTGGGTGAAGGGGGCGAGCAGCGGCACGGCCGGGCGCTTACCGCGCGCACGGTCCCGCGCACGTTCCCACGCACGGTCCCGCGCACGTTCCCGCCCACGCATCACGCGCATCCGGCGCCCGGATTGAACGGCGGGACCACCGTTCACGTCGTGACGGGCGGCATCCACCAAGCACTCGCACGCGCTCGCGAGGCAGCGGGCGGCCAAGACGTGCGCGAGGGCGGAGGCGTTTCCACCATTCGCCGATGCCTCACGACGCCGTTGCCCGATCGATTGCACCTGGCGATGACCCCGGCCCTGCCCGGGCGCACGAGTCGTTGCCCACCGGCCTGGACC
>CAZVDJ010000695.1:0-2893 GCA_964626245.1 uncultured Gemmatimonadaceae bacterium | reverse complement strand
GGTGCAGACAACGCCGGCCCGCGCCGCGCCCGGCGTGGCGCCGGCGGCGGGGAGCGGGCGGGTGTCCATGGAGAGCCAGCGACGCCTCCCACCGTCCCGGAGGACCCCCAGGACCACCCGCTCGAGCGGGACGCCGGTCTGGAGGGTGACCAGGATGGGGTGATCCTCCGCCTCCAGCGCCACCCCCTCCACCGTCTGTGCGGCCCAGAGTTGGCCTGACGGGTGAGAGCCCACCAGGTCGGACTCCGTGGTAGCCAGCATTCGAGTGGCGGCAGGATTGCACGCGATCACCCGCCCGGCGGCGTCGCACAGGATCGCTCCCTGGCTCATGGCCAGGAGCATCACGCGCGCGGCATCGTCAGCGAGTTGGGCACCCGGCGGGCGGGTCACCAGCCATCCTGCTGGAGGGAGCACTGGGCGGGGCGGGAGGGAAGTTATGTCGATCTAATTATCGGCCACCTCCGGAAACACTTGACCCCGCTGGAGGTCGTGAGGCGATTTGCCCCCTTGTCAACGACGCCCCGATCTGTCAATCGCACGTGCGTTCGCCTGTTCGCACGGGGAAGTCGGCGCTACTGTACGCATGTCGTCAGGATGTAAAGAGCAAAGTCCTGCAAAGACGAGGACGGCATGTCGGAGCGATTGCGACTCGGAAGGAAGGTCCGGGCGGCCCGGCTGGAGCAGAACCTCTCCCAGTCCGCGCTGGCCGAACGGCTGGGAATCTCGGCCTCGTATCTCAACCTGATCGAGCACGACCGGCGGTCGCTCACCACCGCGCTCCTGCTCAAGGTGGCACAGGTGCTGGGGTTGGAGCTGCGCGATCTGTCCGCGGGAGCCGACGCCCCGCTCGCCTCCGACCTGGCGGAGGTCTTCGCCGATCCGCTGTTCGAGGACCACCCGGTCACCGGGCGCGAGCTGCGGGAGCTGGCCGAGAGCTCGCCGGACCTGGCGCGCGCGATCGTGCGGCTGCACCACGGGTACACGGCCAGCCGTCACTCGCTCGACTCCATCGCCCAGCGCCTGGCCGACACACAGGACGGCGCGCAGGACGGCGGGCACCTCGCCGCGCATGACGGCGGGCAGGAGGGCGGCTTGTCCGACGACCTGCCGCAGGACCTGACGGCGGTGGGGCGCGTGCGCCTGTCGAGCGAGCAGGTGTCGGACCTGCTGGAGCGGCACGTGAACTACTTCCCCGAGTTGGAGTCGGAAGCGGCGCGCCTGTGGCGCGAGGCCACGATGGACCGGGAGAACCTGTTCGGCTCCCTGTCCCGTCACCTGCAATCCCGGCACGGCGTGACGGTGCAGGTGCGCACGGTGGCGGAGATGCGGGGGGCGGTGCGGCGGTTCGACGCCGGGCGGCGCGAGTTGTCGCTGTCGGAAGTGCTGCGCCGCGGATCGCGCAACTTCCAGCTCGCGCACCAGATCGGGTTGCTGGAGTGCAGCGCGACACTGGACCGCATCGCCGCCGACCCCTACCTCACCACCGACGAGAGCCGAGCCCTGGCCCGCGTCGCGCTCGCCTCATACTACGCGGCCGCAGTGCTGATGCCGTACGAGCAGTTCTTCGAGGCGGCGGAGCAGCTGCGCTACGACATCGAACTCCTGGGGCACCGCTTTCGCGCCTCGTTCGAGCAGGTGTGCCACCGGCTCACCAACCTGCACCGCCCCGGGAGCGAAGGGGTGGCCTTCCACATGGTGCGGGTGGACATCGCGGGCAACCTCTCCAAGAAGTTTGCGCCTGGCGGAATGCGCTTCCCGCGCTTCTCGGGGCTCTGCCCGCTGTGGAGCGTGCACGCCGCCTTCCTGCAGCCGGCGATGTTCCGCACGCAACTCTCGCGGCTCCCCGACGGCACGGCGTTCTTTTCCGTGGCGCGCACCGTGCGCCGGCACTCGGGTGACTTCCGCACGCCGGCGGTGATGTACGCGATCGCCCTGGGGTGCGACCTCACCGCCGCTCGGCGCGTGGTCTATGCCGACGGAATCGACCTGGCCAACGTGGATGCAGCGGTCCCGGTGGGGATCACCTGCCGCACGTGCGAGCGGGCGCACTGCGAGGCGCGCGCGTTCCCCTCGTTGCGGCGGGCGCTGGCGATCGATGAGAACGTACGCGGGGTGAACTTCTTTGCGCCTGTCGGGCGGGTGGCCGACGCACGGTAGCCCGGAGGCGTGGCGAGACGTGCGATCAGGAGCGGGACGCGGAGGGGCACGGAGGTTTCACGGAGCCTCACGGAGGCGCACATGGTTCGTGATTCCCTCCGCGATCCTCCGCGTACCCTCCGCGCTCCTCCGCGTCCTGCTCGTGTCACCACTGCCGGCGAATCGACCGTCCTGCTCTTGTCACCACTTCCGGCGAATCTACCGTCACGCTCCTGGCTCGTCGCTCCCCCAGCGCCCGCAGCAGTAGATTGCCAGCTCTCGTCGCCAATCCTGACTTCCCGACGCAGCCTCCCATGATCTCTCGACGTCACTCGCGCCTGATCGCGACGCTCGCCCTCTTCGCTCCCGTCGCGCTGGCCGCACAGTCGCCGCCGCGCTACGACGCCGAGATTGCGCGGCGCGCGCAAGCGCTCGAGGCGAAGGTGGTCGCCTGGCGACGTGACATTCACCAGCACCCGGAGCTGGGCAACCGTGAGTTCCGCACCTCCAAGCTGGTCGCCGACCACCTGCAGAAGCTCGGGCTGGAGGTGAAGACGGGCGTGGCGCACACGGGAGTGGTAGGCGTGCTGCGCGGCGGAAAGCCCGGGCCGGTGGTGGCGCTGCGCGCCGACATGGACGCGCTCCCGGTCACCGAGGAGGTCAACCTCCCGTTCAAGTCGACGGTGCGCTCCACCTACAACGGGCAGGAGGTGGGAGTGATGCACGCCTGCGGGCACGACAACCACGTCGCGATCCT
>CAZVDJ010000694.1:0-2894 GCA_964626245.1 uncultured Gemmatimonadaceae bacterium | reverse complement strand
TGACCCCGCGGCCTTCGAGCCGATGACCGCTGCCTCGGCGGTCACCCGCTTGGTGCTGTTTCTGCTGCTCACCGCCGGTGCAGTCTTCGGTCTGTGTCAGGCCCATGCACGCCTCCAGCAGGTGCTGCACGGCGTGGGCGATTTCGCGCGGGGCCTCCTCGGTCACGCGCCCGGCGTCGCCGACGGCACTCACGTCCATCCCGCGCGCCCGGCACGCCTCCACCAAGTGCTCGAACAGGGCGGCATACGGCGCTTCGGCGCGCTGCGGATCGTTGGCGCGCGCCCACGCCTCCCAGTCGGGGCGCGTCCCGGCCGGCAGGAGGCCGTCCAGCACCCCCCGGCCGTACGAGGCGAGCCCCATCAGCTTCCCGGCCCCGCCCACCGTTCCCAACCCCAGGCGCTCCGCCACGTAGTCGTAGAACTGGCCACCTTCCAGGTAGTGCGGTCCCACCCCGGCGATCGTGTTCCCTTCCGCCAGGAAGACGAAGCCCGAATCGCTTCCCGTCCCCCCGTCGTGGGTCACGATCGTGCCGCGCGGCGCCGGCGCGCACGACCAGTTGGAGGCGGCGTGCGCCATGTGATGGTGCACGAACCACCCCGGCACGTCGCGCCCGTCGAGCGTGACCACCACCGGGAACTCGAAGGCGGTCGGCAGCGGATCCTCCCCCTGGGTGAGGGCGAGGAAGAGCCGCACGCACTCCGTCGTCTCGGCGAGACCAAAGCGCGACAGCCAGTCGCGGGGGCCGTACAGCGGCGTCAGCACGCCGTACATCTCCCAGTCGCGGTGGCAGGACATCGGGAGTCGGCGGGACCGGGCCCACCCCTCGAGCAGTTGTGCGGCCTGCGGCGACCCGCCGGTGCGCCGGCTCCACCGCTCCACCACGTGGGAGGTGGCGTGCCCCCACCACGGATTGTCGATCAGCCGAAGGGGCGGCCGCAGCGAGGGGGGACGATCGACGATCTCGCGAAAGGCGAAGTAGTCGGCGTCGTCCACCAGGGCGTTCATCTGCTGCGTGGCCGTGACCGCCACCGCGTCCACCGCCGCCACGTCGACGCCGGCCTGCGCGAGCGCGCGCGCGATCGTCTCGCGGTCGATCCCCAGGTGATGGCGCACCCGGGAGTGCCGCTCCCGCAGCACGTGCGAGGCGAGCACGCCGTCGTGCAGCACCGCGGCCGAGGCGTCATGGCCGATTCCGACTCCCAGCACGATGGTCATCGACAACTCCCGGATGAGGGCAGTGAATCCCCGGGAGTATCGGGCCCGGCGCCGCGGGACTTGAGTCGCCGGGCCGGCTGGGGGCCCCCTTCGCTGCCGTCCGCCGCGAGCGCGTGGGACGGCCTAGACGAGCCTGGCGATGACCCAGCCGAGCGCCACGAGGGCGACCACCGCCCCGACCACGGCGATAAGCGGGATGGGGCGGTGGCGCGGACGGCGCGCGGCCTCGATCTCGTTCGAGCTCACTCCCATCGGGCGCACCGGCGGCACCGGGACGGGGGAGGACGGCGTGGGGGTTGCCGCGGGGACCGCCGCGGTCTTCGTGTCCTCGGCCGCCAGGATCGCCCGCGCCTCGTCGAACCCCATCTTCTTGAACATCCGCTCGCGCGAGGCACTGCGGCGGGCCGCCTGCACCTCGTCGATGAAGGCGGTCGCGGTGGGAAAGCGGTCGTCGGGGCTCTTGGCCAGCGCCTTGGCGATCGCCAGCTGCATGCTGGTGGCCACCTCGGGGCGGAGCGCCGAGAGGTTGGGAACCGGCTCGGTGAAGTGCGCGGCCACCACCGCCCGCGTCGTCTTCCCGGTGAAGGGCGGACGCCCGGCCAGCATCTCGAACAGGACGCACCCCAGCGCATAGACGTCCGAGCGGCCGTCCACGGGGCCGGCCGCCGCCTGCTCGGGGCTCATGTAGGCCACCGTCCCCACGGCGATCCCCGCCTTGGTGAGCGAGTTCCCCCCCGACGAGTGATTGAGCATCTTCGCGATGCCGAAGTCGGCCACCACCGCCGCGCCGGCGGTGAGCAGGATGTTCTCCGGCTTGATGTCGCGGTGGACGATGTTGCGCGTGTGCGCGTAGTCCACCGCCACCGCCACGTCGCGCGCGATCTGCAGCGCGTCGTCCACCGGAAGCTGCCCTTCGCGCGACAGCCGCTCCCGCAGCGACTCGCCCTCCACCGCCGGCATCACGTAGTACATCAGCTCCTCCACCTCGCCCGAGTCGAGGAGGGGGACGATGTGCGGGTGGTTGAGCTTGGCCACCACCGCGATCTCGCGCACGAAGCGCTCGTGCCCCAGCGCCTCGGCGATCTCGGGGCGGAAGACCTTCACCGCGACGCGCCGCTGGTAGCGCAGGTCGTTGGCCAGGTAGACGGTGGCCGTCCCCCCGGTGGCGATCTCCCGCTCCACCGCGTAGCGGTTGCCCAGGGCCTCCGTGAACCGTGCGATGCGCGATGGCATGGCCTACCGGCGGACAGCGGTGGATTCCAGCAGCAGCTCGCGCACGGCGCGCGCCTTCCCCGCGCGTTCCAGCGCCGACCAGAGCCGGGCGACGGTCTCGGCGTCCACCAGCCCGGCCGGTGACCCGCTGCGCGGCCCCGACAGCCCCTCGGCGGCGCGGAAGGCGTCGACCGCAGCCACCGCTTCGGCGGTGTAGGTGGTGGCGTCGGGGTCGGCGTCTCGCGCCAGCGCCGGCGTCCCGGGACGGAAGTGCCCCAGGGCGTGCAGCATCACCTTGAGCTGCCACACGTCGTTGCCGCCGAACTGCTGCAGCGCCCGGTAGCCCAGCGTCTGCGAGATCGCGTCGTAGACGCGGCGAAGCTCGCCCACCGGTTCCGGGTGCTCGCACACCGAGATGTTGGCGGTGACGCCGTCGGCGCGACGCGACCGCCCGGGGCGGGGGTCG